>CALLCZ010000159.1 GCA_937998645.1 uncultured Gammaproteobacteria bacterium | reverse complement strand
TGGAACAACGGTCTGACCATGCTGATTCTTGTTGGCACCGGTTTGTACCTGACGATACGCTTGCGCTTTGTGCAGTTGACCGGATTTAAACATGGCTGGGTGCTGGTTTCCGGCAAGCTCAGTCACGACACGGACAGTGGCGAAGTCAGTCACTTCCAGGCCTTATCCACCGCGCTGTCAGCTACAGTCGGCACCGGCAACATCGCCGGTGTCGCTACCGCGATTTCACTCGGTGGTCCGGGTGCATTGTTCTGGATGTGGGTCACCGCATTCGTCGGCATGGCCACCAAGTTCACCGAAAGCACGCTGGCACTGAAGTTCAGGGAAGTCGATGCCGATGGCACCATTGCCGGCGGACCCATGTACACCCTGTTGCATGGTTTGAAAATGAAACGCACGGCAACAGTATTTGCCGCGTTTGCACTGATTGCATCATTCGGTATCGGCAACCTGGTGCAGGCCAACTCGGTCGTCGATGGGCTGACTTATATCTGGCCCGACTTTAAAGCGCACGGCTGGATGATAGGCGTTGTGCTGTCTGTGATGGTGGGTTCGGTCATTCTCGGCGGCGTGCATCGAATCGCGGTGGTTGCCAGCGCCATCGTACCTTTCATGGTTGTTATCTATGTTGTTTCCGCGCTGGCAGTACTGATACAGAATGCTGCGGAAATACCATCGGCACTGATGACAATCTTTAATCTGGCATTGAATCCGTGGGCCGCGGGTGGTGCAGCAGTCGGTGAAGCCATTCGCTGGGGCGTTGCGCGTGGCCTGTTCTCCAATGAGGCGGGGCTGGGGTCTTCACCAATGGCACACGCAGCAGCTCGAACCAGCGAGCCTGTGCGTGAAGGCCTGGTAGCCATGATGGAGCCGTTTATCGATACCATTATCATATGCACCATGACAGGCCTGGTCATTGTAATAAGCGGCGCCTACCTGACTGCTGAAGAAGGTGTCGTTGGCGCTGCGCTGACCGCCTATGCATTCAATCTTAATTTCGGCGACTTCGGCGCCATGGTGGTTGGTTTTGGATTATCACTGTTTGCATTCTCAACCATGATTGCCTGGTCTTACTACGGTGATCGCAGTGCGCGTTTCCTGTTCGGAAAAAAAGCCGTGATCTATTACCGGATTATATTCACCCTCGTCATTATCGTTGGTGCTGCGGTTCCGCTGAAACTGGTCTGGAACATTGCAGATATCACAACCATATTGATGGCGCTGCCGAATCTGCTGGCATTGTTTTTACTCGCCGGTCTGGTTCAGCGCATGAAGCAGGAATATTTTGAAAAGATTTGATTCACCGCAGAGGCGCGGAGGCGCAGGGATTTTCTATCGTTGTAGGAGAAGCGGCTTCAGCCGCTAATTGCTCGCGCTAATGTACGAAATTCGCGGCTGAAGCCGCTCCTGCAGTTTCAGATTCTGCTGTATAGATATCGAATGAATGCTATAACAATCATATGCAGCAGGTTCCTTACTCTGCGTACTCCGCGCCTCTGTGGCTTGACCGTAGGCCAGCATAAGCGAAGCGTTGCTGGCTAAATGGAATAATGTCGGGAACGGCAAAACCTTGTTCTGGTCTGCATCTATTGTTTCACCTAAGTACTTCTGTGTTGAGACCGATTGACTGCTATAACAACTCTATGCATTTAATATTCTCTGTGCCTGACACGACTAAGGAGATCTTAACGATGTTGAAGCGGAAATCGACGGCAGTTTTATTGTCTTTGTGTGTATTTGCTATACCTGCGATTGGCGAGGCGAGTTCTATGCAGGAGCTGCAAAAACAAGGCGAGCATGTTGCGGTTGGAGCTGCTCTGACAAACAGCAAAAACAGAAATTAAACCTTTGCGTTCTCTGCGTCTTTGCGCCTTTGCGTTAAATTAAATATATCTGGCGTCTACGGTAAATCCCAGCGCACACCGATGGTGTAGACATTGCCGACTTCGAGCCCGTCCTGTGTCAGGCTGTTTTCCAGTCGGGCATTGGCGAAGATCATCTGGCGGAAGCCCTGGAAGCTGTAGCGCACACCGATGACGCTGTAGTCGATATTGAAATCACCGGCCTGTGTTTCACCCGAATCCGGCTCTAGCCTGTTCCAGCCACCCACAGCCCACCATCTTTTGTACAGGTTGTACTGTGCATAAACTTCCCAGCCGGTGCCGTCAAAATAAAAGTTTTTACCGGTGGCCTCGTGGTTCTTCAGGCGAGAAACCACGGTGCCGACATACCAGGCATCGCCGTACCAGCGCGCACCAATAATCGCCGCAGTCGCATCGCCATCGATGCCGATCGCATTCAGTGCCGGAAGATCTGCACTGTCGATATTGGCATGATTGTAGGCCAGGCCAATAGCAGCACCATAGTCTGTATCGAGTACCGAGCTGATACCGAAGGTTGTCTGGTAATCGATACCATCGACCTTTGGTATGGGTTGTCCATGCTGCAGCTGAAAATTGAGATTGAGCGGTTTTAAAATAGATGTGGGTCTGATAGTGCCAAGCACACCGCGGGTCTGAAGCACACCATCGGCACGGCCGGTGCCGGTATTACCGCCATCGGTGCCGGCATTATATGTTCCGCTCGCACTGGCGCCCGTGCCCTGAAATCGGTCGGTAAAGCTGGAGACGCGGTAATAGGTCGACCAGTTCTTGCCTGCAGTCAGCATGATGTCGGGTGTTTCAATACCGAGATATAACAGGCGTAAAAATACTTCATCGCCAAGTCTTGTATCCGGAGGCCGGTCACCGCGATTGAACAGCAGGTCAGCGGTGTCGAGTAAGTTGATCCCGGCTTCGCCACGGCCGAACAACCAGGTCTCGGGTCTGAACTGCCATCGCCCGGAGAGGCCAAAGCGGGAGCCGCCATCGCCCCAGATTGATCCCGTACCGGCATCGCGGTAGCGAACGCGCACGCTGCCGTAAAGCCTGAACTTATCGGGCCCTGCGATGACTTCCTCGGGTGTCTCGACGTGTTCGGACTGTTGCCGGGCCAGCGGGTCTTCTTCAGCGCCAAGCTCACGCTTGCGGACTTCATCGGCTACCTGGTATTTATCCTGTTCTTCCTGGATAGTATTTACAGGCTGCTCAATTGAAATGACGGGTTCAGCACTCGCTACTCGAGCAGAGACTAACAGGTATAAACAACACAGTGATATCCGCAGAAGCCTGATGCCTGAATTCATTGTTATTCAAGACTGGTCAATGTTAATCACAATAGAGAGTGACCTGATTACATCGCCATCTAGTTGGCGTTGTCTATCCATTCTATCGTGCGGCTTTCTAGATAATCGAAAAACGGGTTGTAACGCAGGCGGAACATCCAGTCTGAAGGTATGGTTAATAAACCGCGTTCACCCTGTATGGCCATTTGCCCGAGAAAGAGAAACTCTTCATTATTTGGTGGGCGTTGTCCATATATAGGATCATCGGGCGCTATCGGCAGCGCCACATGAGACAGGGATATAACACCGGCCGGCCAGGACAATTCCAGTTTACGTGTATTTGAGACATTCACCGAGAACGGCGTCTTGTATTTACTGATGACGTTGCGTGTATCGGGATATTCGTTGGTTACAAGTGTGACAGTAAACGGCAGCTTGTCATCATCCATCACCCGGTCGGTCAATGGTGCCGGGTCATTGATCAGCATTCTGTACGATACGGCATACCGATTGATATCAAACAATACGAGTTCATGGCGATCGGGTTTCAGGTGTTCGAGCAGGTTATCGACCACAGCGTCTGTTGTGACCGTTGCATCAACGGTCGATTTGAATACCAGCACGGGCGGCAGCACAACATCAGGATTCGCACTGGCTCTCTGCTCGATACGGCTGGCGACGGAGCGGGTAAGGCCGTGAACAACATCGGCTGCATTGGTGGCAAATGAATTATATTTATATGGATCGAATTCGGGTTGGATCTGGGTATAAGCCATATCATCCAGACCGGGTATGTTGGACAGCCAGTCCTTGAAACTGGCAAGGCCGGCGGCCCGGTGTATGCCGATGGCAGGCGAGATCAGAATCAGGCTGCCCGGTACCGGTGCGCTTTTTCCATCCAGTGCATCCAGTGCAAATTCGAGCGCTAGCGGTGCGCCGGTCGAGTAGCCGATTATGTGCACCGGCTTGCCGTTTACTTTTTTATCAAGGTGCGTCATGCCGATGCGTACAGCAGCCGCCATATCATAGCGACTGACGTGTCTGAGACCCGAAGGGGCAGTGCCATGACCGGGCATGCGCATGCCAATGACCCAGAAACCGCGCTGATTGAGTGCCTTACCGAGTGTGCGCAGGGAATAAGGCGAATCAGACATGCCGTGAATCAGCAGTACGGCGCCGCGCGGTTTATCAACTTTCAATTCAAAACTGCGGTTCCAATCGGGCTCACCCTTGCGTGGGTCGGCGGCACTGCCGCTGCTGTAACGGTCGAGCCTGTGCTCGGGCCCGGTTTCAGTCTGGGCATAGACTTTTTCATCCAGCTGTTTGTACAGGCG
>CALLCZ010000158.1 GCA_937998645.1 uncultured Gammaproteobacteria bacterium | reverse complement strand
CAGGCCGACATTGACGGTGCGTTTCAAAAATAACAGCGGCCCTTCAAGACGTGTGGCTGCACCATCAACATAAACATCAGCCTTCATCAGTTTCGTCCTCCAGTTTCGAACTGTGTGTCAGTTGCGAAAAGGCATCATCGAGCTCAACCCGAAGGTCATTATATTTATCCAGATCATTCTCACCGATTTCCTCTCCCATGCGCATCAGTTTGCGAATGACCGGCAAGGCAGTGATGCTTTCCACGCCGATATTCATTTCGATCGCATGCTCGGAAAGCCTGATGAAACGGTTAATCATCTGCATCATCGCAATTTGTCGCTCGGCCGAACAATAACGGTCAACCTCGGAAAATGCTGACTGGCGCAGGAATGCTTCATTGATCAACTCGGCACAAAGCAACACATGCTGCTGGCGTGGCGGCAACGCATCCTTGCCAATGATACGTGCCATACGTTCGAGTCGAGCCTGCTCTTCCAGAAAGGCAAGAAATCGCTGACGCTCCCGCTCCCAGTTCGGATAGCCATGCTGACTCCAGAAGTGGACCAGTGCTTCCACGTCATGCGAGTAGGATTGCAGCGGATGAATCGCCGGGTAGAAGCGCGCCTGCGCCCTGCCGGGATCCAGCCCCAGGAAGCAGTGCACATAACGCTTGGTGTGCGTCGTCACCGGTTCGGAAAAATCGGCAGACGGTGGGCTCACCGCACCGATGATCGTCAGTGAACCCACATTTCCGGACAGAGTTCTTACATGCGCCGCGCGTTCGTAGAAGTCAGCCTGGCGGGAGCTGAGATAGGCAGGGTATCCTGCTTCACCCGGCAGCTCACCCAGTCGCCCGGATATTTCCCGCAATGCCTCGGCCCAGCGACTGGTAGAGTCAGCCATCAAAGCCACGCGCAAACCCATGTCACGGAAGTATTCGCCAACCGTCACTGCCGTATAAATACTCGCCTCGCGCGCAGCCACCGGCATGTTGGATGTATTGGCAATGATGACGGTGCGTTCCATCAACGGTCGCCCGGTACGCGGGTCTTCCAGTGACGGAAAATCATGCAATACGCCGGCCATCTCGTTGCCACGCTCACCACAGCCGACATAGATAATCACGTCCGCATCGCACCATTTTGCCAGTGTTTCCTGCAGTACGGTCTTGCCCGTGCCGAAACCACCCGGCATCGCAGCGCGCCCACCGCAGCCGATCGGAAAAATACTGTCGATGATGCGCTGACCGGTAAACAGCGGCCCCTGTATAGGCCTGCGGTGCAGAACCGGCCTGGGCTGCCTGACCGGCCAGTAATGACCCATGCTGAGCTCGTGTGTACCCCTGTCGCCGCAGTCCAGGGTACACAGGACCTCGTCTTCACCATACTCGCCGGCCTGCCTGATTGAGACTACCCTGCCATCACAGTTGGGCGGCGTCATGCAACGCTGTGGACGGGCATCTGCACGATGAACTGATCCAAACGGGCTTCCGCGGGTGAGCAGATCGCCCTTTTTGATCAACGGACTGAATGCATATTTTTTATCACTTCCGTCTAGCCCGAGACCCGGTTTTACGTATCGCCCCTGTGTGTTCAGCGGCCGCAGCAGGCCATCAAAAATATTACCCAGCAACCCGGGTCCGAGTTTGACTGACAGCGGGGAACCGGTGGCGGAAACTGAATCGCCTGGCCGCAAGCCGGTGGTATCTTCATAAACCTGTATGACCGACTCATCGCCATTGATGCGAATCACTTCACCGAGCAATTGCTGATGGCCGACTTTTACCGCTTCGTTCAGGTGAAAGGGTACGCTTGTGGTTGCATGCAATACCGGTCCGCTGATCCAGCTGATCACGGCATCGCTTTGCCGGGTATCACTCATGACCGGCTGCTCCCTGCCTGATACGCGCGATCATTCTGGCTTCTATCGCCGTCTTCTGCTGCAGCAAACCATTGAGCGTTGCATCAATAACCGTTCCTCTGGCGATGATACGGATGCCCGCTTCTATGTCATCGCATGCTGACAGTTCAGGTCTCCTGCCCTTTTCGTGACCGAGCGCCAGATTAATTCTTTTAATATCTCCAGCACTCAGGCCCGGTGGATGTTCGATGCGCCAGCCATGCTCCCTCAGCCCTGCTGACGCACTCGCGATAGCCGCATCCAGCCACTTGTGTCTCGACACCGGGTCGTCCCACAATGCGAGCATCGCTTCACGCAACAACGGCCAGGCAACATCGAGCGTCGCCCTGTCCTCTTTTTGATGTTGCCGACGCAGCAGAGTCTGGTTGCGAGCAATGGCTGCGGTAACGCGCACCCTGTACTTTTCACGCAATGCGTCTATATGATGGTGCATGCGAACACGCCCTTTTGAATACGCCAGCCTGACGATTGCCCTTGCCTGTTGCCGGGCATCATCACGCACTTGCTGGCAACGTTTCTCGCGACTTTCAACCACAACACTGAGCAGGTGCTCCAGAGTCTCGGTATCGGTTTGCCTGTCTGAATCAGAAAAGCTCATTCCAGCAGTCCCAGTTGTTTATTGATTCGGGCGGCAATATCAGGCACATTCTGCAAACCACGCACATCGGGGACAATAAGTACCGGCGGCTGCATACTAGCCAGTAGTTGATCGAGCTCGGTACGATGTATGTATTGCGAGATACTGCTCCCGACCAGCACCAGCGATGCACGCTCGCAGGATTTTCTAATCAGTGATAGCGCGTTACTGCTGTTGGCAACGTGCACATCCATGCCACACAGGCGGTATCCTGCAGCACTGACCTCATCACCAATAAATTCTGCAACTGACATAGGTACCCCGTTTATCTATATGCAATAGCTCAGACTTGATCTGACACACAGCGTGCATTCGTATGGCCGATCAACCTGGCTATGCTTGTGATTTAACATGTTGTTATCTCGCAGAGGCGCAGAGGACGCAGAGGTTTCTATTGTCTGTAGGAGTGGCTTTAGCCGCGAATTGCTTGCAAGCTCGTACAGGTGTTCGCGACTAAAGCCTGTCCTGAACGAAGCCGAAGGGTCGCCCCTACGAATATCCGTAAATATCTCTGCGCTCTCTGCGCCTCTGCGAGAGTAAATATCCATAGCCATTTATATAATCTGGTTCAATATCAGGATCGACACGATCAAACCATAAATCGCGATACCTTCCGCGAGCCCGATCACAATCAGGGTACGGCCCAGTATTTCAGGTTTCTCGGCCATTGCACCAATCGCGGCGCTGCCCACATTGGAAACAGCAATACCCGCGCCGAGGGCTGACAGGCCGGTGGATATAGCTGCTGCAAGAAAGCCCCACGAGATGGCACCATCCGGCAGTGTCTTCGCCACTTCAGCAGCATCAGACGCCATTGCGGGCGACAACCACAAAGCGAGTATTGAAGCCAAGCCAACAAAGCCGAGGTGCCCAAGCCAGAATAGGGTTTTTGTTCTATCAAGTTTCATAACAGCTCCTGTCGATAATATTCATTAATTGTTTTCAAGAATGCGTGGCCCCAGCCTCCGGAGCGGATAATGGTTTAAATACGCGGCCGTCTGCCTGAAGAAAGCGGATAAAGAACTCGAACAGTATCAGTCGTGTTGTCTGTATGCTGACGACCAGACCTTCCAGTACGATCACGATGATATTGCCCAGCAGCAGGATCAATATTGTTGCGACAATGGAGCCAGTGCTATCCGCCATTACATTGAATGCCAGTGACAGGCCGGCATGCGCCAGGGCAAATGCACCGACACGCACAAATGAAACCGTATTCATCACGAGTTGCATCATGGTTTCAATCAGGACCGCGATCGCGGTCAGCAATGCGAGCAAGTTACCGCCTGCTAACAGCAGGTTGCCTATAACATACCATGTCAGCGCACTGACGATAATCAGCATGCTTGCTGACCCCTCGAGAATAAAAGCCGACATGATCCCAAGGTATAGTGCGACAACCGGCGCATCGACGTGCAGCCAGCGCAGCCATTGCCCACGCCAGTTCGATTCTATCGCGTTCAGCACCAGCCCCAGCAGTATGATCAACACACCGGCAACAAGCGGAACCACAAGCACCGGTAACGGACTTGATACCGGATGAACCCATAAGGCGGGTATGATATCTTCACGTCCGAACATGCTGCCGAACACGAATCCGAAAAGCATCGCCGACACACCGTTCGCAACCAGGATGCGCAATAACGGCCAGCGTTTCTGCAGCAGCACACCGGCAAGCAACAATACCAGGCCCTGGCCTACATCACCGAACATATAACCAAACAGCAGCGGTGCCATGATTGCCAGTATGCGGCTGGGATCCGCCTCATTACGATCCAGTGTACCCAGCAAACCCGCAAAAATCTCGAACGGCTTCGCCCACCAGGGATTTTGCAATATCAGTGGCGGCCGCGAACCTTCGGGTGTTTCAGGAAAATGAAGAATGGCATGGCTTGACTTCAATTCCAGTGCCCTGCGCAACTTCAGCCCGTTGCGGTCGCTGGTCCAGCCCGTGATCCATGCGAAGTTACTTGATACCGGTAGCGAAGAGACGTTCTGCAGAAACCATTTCATCCTGCTGATTTCCCCCAGTGCCTGTGCCATATGGTAAGGCCCTGCCAGCTCATCGATCTCCTTTTGCAGCTGGCGGGCATAGCGCCCCAGCTTCAGTTGTCTTTCACTAACATAATTCAGCGCATCTTGCTGACGCGCAGGTAAAACCGGCATGCGAATATAGGTATATTTTTTTATTGCCAGCTCGGCAGTAAGTGCATCCAGGTCATCGATCGTGCCCACCAGCAATAAATAATCATGTTCGGCTGTTGAAAATTCCTGCCACAGAACCGAAGACGGAATGTTCTCCAGCCTGCTCCTGGACTGAAACAGAAACAGGCGCGCAGACACCGTTGGTCCGGCAGCCGTCAACAGCTGGTAATCCAGTCCGGATGAATTATCGCTGCTCAGAAAGTCCTGCAGCAGGCGTAAATCGTTGATGCGGCTTTTTACCACCTCGAGTCTCTGTATCTTGGGCTGCGCCTGTTTTTCCCAGTCATACAGGCAGGCCAGTGCCTTGTCGAGAATCTCCGCCGGACTGCCACTGAACGGACTCATGCCCGGATCGGGCGCCGGCCACAGAGGTTTATAGTCACGCTCCAGTCGCGTGTACTCCTGTACGCGCAATTGCAGGTCCTGCAAGTCCATTTGCATGCGGGTATGATCATGCAGTTCCAGTTCGATGGTGCCGGTGTGTGCCAGCGCTTCCAGCGTGTCGGTAAGTTCATCATGTGTTGTGAGCAATTCGAACCAGGCCGTTTCAACAGGACGCATGCTCATTGCAGTAGTTCCTGTTCGATATCCTGCACGTCCTGGAATAACAGGCGCAGCATAAGGTCACTACGAAGGCGATGTACATCAATCGCCACAATGGTGAGATAAGCACATACCGCAGCCGGTTGAAATGCACTGCGGCGAAACACCAGGCGTAAATGATCGAGCATGACCTCATAGTCGCCTGGCAATGTTTTTCCCTGCTGCCTGGTCTGCAGTTGCATCTGTTCGAGCAAGAGTTTTTCCAGCTGTTTCAGACCCTGATCATAATATATTGATTTAGGACGAATGCTTTTCCATTGCGACAGCCAGCCGGACAGTATTGAACCGTGTTGCTGCCAGGAATCCACCAGTGCCTGATTGCCTGCAGCCCGTATATGCTGTACACGCTGCTGTATATCATCATCGATAAAATCACTGATTTCCGGATCTGACTTCATCCACTCGAGTGGTTCACCGCCGGCAAGCAGGTACTGCAGTGTTGGCAGGTCGGCAAGGCGCTTGATCCACTGCAATGGTCGATGCCATTTTGTCGGCATCCAGTTTGCCACTTCGTCTACGTGTTGTCGGTACTTCTGCCGTAATGCCAGTTCAATATCATGACTGTTATAGGTTGAACTGAGTCCCAGCACCCAGGGACGCAAAGCTGTCTGCTGTGCTGTTTGCAGGTAACTGCCTAGATCCAGAATATTATGCAGCTTCAGCCACACACCTGCATCTGCACGTTCACCGTAACGTGACTGGATGCGCGTCTGCGCATAGGCCAATGAGGCTAAACCAGCCATGACTGATTCCAGCTAATCCTCGGTAGCTGCATCTGCCAGGCATAGCTCAATGGCCAGCTGTTCGATGACGGTCTGTAAATTGTCTGAATCATGGTGATTACCGGCATCATGCCTTAGCTCATCAGCACCTTCCTTCTCGATAGACTTGACTGTTTTATCAAGTTTATGGCTATGGCGCATTTCCATGTTGGTTATTCGCTGGTCAACACGTGTATTGATGAGTTGCGCCCTGTTCTGGGCATCTTGAATGATTTGCCGGGCTTCATTCTCACAGGCCTGAATCGCATGCTCGGCATCACGCTCGGCCTGCAGAACCCGTTGTATGGCCTGTTCAGCCTGTGGAGATGAATTTAATTTACCGTTCTTCATAGCCTTTCCTTATTAAGAAATGCCGAAATAGCAGACAGGCGTATAATACATCGAAAATACTGCAGGCTCATTTTTTCCAGGGCGTTAAATTTATCCCGGGCAGAACATAAATACGGCCTGAGTTGCCTTGATGATTTTTTGGCTGCTCATGCTTCTGCGTTAATAACTCATTGAATAACATGACATATCCAATAGCAGATGTTGTTATAATTCAGCGTATGCAGCTGTCATAACTCAATACATAGCCATGAAATATCCGGTCAAACATATAATCAGCCTGGGCGTTTTACTGTTTACACTGTGGCTGTGCCTGTCTGGACAACTGAATGCACTGATGATTTCGCTGGGACTCGCTTCGACTATTGCAATCGTCGCTATTACCCATCGCATGGACTGCATCGATCATGAGACATACCCGGCACACATGAACTTGCTGTTGTTGCGTTTCTGGCTGTTCCTGGCTCGTGAAATCGTTGTCGCCAATATCGATGTGATTAAACGCATTTTCAAGCCGGGCAAGAACATCAGCCCGCAATTATTCGAATTACCACTGACATTAAAATCGGATGTTTCCCGAGTTATCTATGCGAACGCCATCACGCTGACGCCGGGCACGGTCAGTGCAAACCTCGACAGGAAAACTGTCACCGTTCACACCCTGAGCATCGAAGCAGCACAGGACCTATCCAGCGGCCGCATGGCCAGCGCCGTGCCTGAAGACTATGGGGTCGTTAAAAGGTGATATTTACTGCTGCCGCATTTGCCATTCTGGTAACAATTGCACTTGCACTTGCCCGTGCTCTTATGGGGCCAACGCTGTATGACAGGATCCTTGCTGTCAACATGGTAGGCACAAAAACCGTGTTGTTGATTGCTGTTTTCGCTGTACTTTCAGGACGTACCGACATGATCGATATCGCATTGATGTACGCCCTGATTAACTTCATTGGCGTCGTTGCCGTTTTAAAGCTGGTCGAACAGGGAAACTTTCATACTTCAGGAGATGATGATCGGGGTCAGCCATAACAATGTTATTTATTGAAATCATCAGTTGGCTGTTTATTGTTGCCGGTGCCCTGCTCGGGATTGCCGGCGGTATTGGCATCCACCGTTTTCCGGATTTCTATTCAAGACTGCATGCCGTTGGTATCACAGATACACTGTGTGCCGCCATGTTCCTTGTCGGTCTTTGCATGCAAACCGGGGTAAGTATCGCCAGCCTGAAGCTGATGCTGATTTTCATATTTCTGTTTTTCAGCAGCCCCACGGCTACGCATGCACTGGCAAACGCTGCTCTGCTGGGCGGACTCAAGCCCGAACTTGATGAAGAATATCACGGTCACTGTTTTGATAGACACCCTGATTGACATAACCTTGCTGGCATTCCTGGCAATCACCGCGATTGCCATTATCTATATGCGCAACCTGTTTGTAATTATTATGCTGTTCGGCATCTTCAGCCTGCACACTGCAGGATTGTTCGTGGTTATGGATGCGGCGGATGTTGCCTTTACCGAAGCAGCGATCGGCGCCGGTATATCGACGGTACTCATGCTGGGCACACTGGCATTAACAAAAAATCACGAAGAAAAAAATCCGCCTCACCGTGCCAGGCTTCCATTGCTTGTGGTATTGATTACCGGTGGCGCGTTGATCTATGGCACCTATGACATCCCTTCGTTTGGCGACCCGCAATCCCCCTCCCAGCAACATGTAAAACCCCGCTATATTGAACGCAGCGTTGAAGAGACCGGTGTAGCCAATACCGTTACTGCTGTACTGGCCAGCTACCGCGGCTATGACACCCTGGGTGAGTTAACCGTCATTTTCACCGCGGGCATCGGCGTCATGCTGTTGATTGGTGGACGACTCACGCGGAGAAAAAAACAGGCGGATGAGCAATGAAACATAACCTGATACTCAGGGTCATCGCCAAATACCTTTTTCCGGTCATTGCCCTGTTTGCATTTTATGTTCAGTTTCATGGTGACTACGGTCCCGGTGGTGGTTTTCAGGCCGGCGTCATCCTCAGCGTTGCGTTCATCTTATACACGCTGGTATTTGGTCTGGATACAGCAGAGCAAGTTTTGTCCCCCGGTGTATTGCGTATTCTCGCCTGCACAGGCGTATTGCTATATGCCGGCACGGGTGTCGTTACCATGCTATTTGGTGGCAACTTTCTCGATTATGACCTGCTCGCACTCAACCCGATCGAAGGACAGCATATTGGCATTATGCTGATCGAACTGGGTGTTGGCGTTACCGTCAGTGCAATCATGCTGGTGATCTTCTTTGCCTTTGCCGGCAGGGAAAGATCATGATCGATATTATTGTTGGTCACTATAATTACTGGGTCGTGATTTTTTTAATGATGGCCGGTTTTTATACCGTCATCGACCGCGGCAACCTGATAAAAAAAATCGCCGGACTCAGCATTTTCCAGACATCAGTTTTTTTGCTGTATATCAGTATCGGCTATGTCAGCGATGGCACTACGCCGATCATTGCTGAAGGCTTCACAAGATATTCCAACCCCTTGCCCCATGTGCTGATACTGACCGCGATTGTCGTCGGCGTTTCAACAACCGCGCTTGGCCTTGCGCTTATCGTTCGCATTAATGAAGCCTACGGCACCATCGAAGAAGACGAAATTCACGAACAGGACAAGTCACTGTGATTGAGCAGAACCTGAGCCTGCTGCTGGTCGTAATACCCTTGCTGGCTGCGCCGGTAACGGCGATGCTGCCAGCTGGCAGACTGCCCTGGCTGCTGACGCTGATAGTCAGCTGGACATGTCTGGTCATCGCCGGCTGGCAATTATCTGTCGTTATAGACGGCAGCGTTATCAGTTATGAACTCGGCGGCTGGGCACCCCCCTGGGGGATCGAGTACCGTATCGATGCGATGAATGCATTCGTCGCACTGATCCTGTCCGGCATAGCTGCAATCACCCTGCCCTATGCACTGCGCACTGTCGAAAAAGATATCCCCCGACATCAAACCTCGTTGTTTTATGCAGTGTTCCTGCTATGTCTTGTCGGCCTGCTGGGTATTGCGCAAACAGGCGATGTATTCAACCTGTTTGTATTTCTTGAAATCTCTTCGCTCTCTTCCTATGTACTGATCGCGATGGGTGAGCAGCGCCGTGCACTGACATCCGCTTTTCAATACCTGATTATGGGCACCATCGGTGCAACCTTTCTGTTGATCGGCATCGGTCTTGTTTATGCGGAAACCGGCACGCTTAACATGGTAGACCTTAACCTGCGCCTGCAACCGATACTGGATCATCGAACCGTGCATACCGGCTTTGCTTTCATCGTGGTGGGTATCGCATTAAAGCTGGCCCTGTTCCCACTGCACTTGTGGCTGCCCAATGCCTATAAATACGCGCCCTCTGTTGTCAGTGTATTCCTCGCGGCCACTGCAACAAAAGTGGCGGTATACATTATGCTGCGCATGGTGTTCGGTGTATTCTCCAATGACTTTGTCAGGATCACGCCAACCGACCAGATGTTTCTGCTGCTGGGCATTTTCGGCGTCATCCTGGCTTCGGTCACCGCCATCTATCAAACCGATGTCAAACGCCTGCTTGCCTATTCCAGTGTTGCACAGGTCAGTTACATGGTGCTGGGCATGGGACTGGCATCCGTGCTGGGCATCACAGCCACCCTGGTACATGTGTTCAACCATGCACTGATAAAAGGTGCGCTGTTCATGGCCTGTGGCGCCCTGGTTTACCGCGTTGGTTCCAGCCAGTTTGAAAATCTCAATGGGTTGGGCCGGCAAATGCCGTGGACGTTTAGCGCCATATTCATCGCCGGCCTGAGCCTGATAGGCATACCCGGCACAGCCGGTTTCATCAGCAAATGGTATTTCATGCTTGCTGCACTTGAACAGCAGTCATGGTTGATCGCACTGGTCATTCTACTGGGTTCACTGCTGGCTGTTGTCTACATGTGGAAAATTGTTGAAGTCATGTTTCTACGTCCCGCATCGGATAACGTAGCGTCAGTTAAAGAAGCACCGGTATCCTTGCTGATACCGATGTGGGTACTGGTCATTGCCAATATCTATTTTGGCTTCTATACCGAGCTCACGGTGAACGTTGCTGATTCTGCAGCAAGATTACTCGGGGTTGCCGCCTACCATGAGTGATCAGCAACTGCTGCTGTTAGCGGTATTATTACCGTTTATCGGCGCAATCGGCATCATGCTGTGCGGTCGCTGGCCCAATCTGAGAGAGGTAGTCACTTTAACCACAGCCGCAACTGTATGCGCTGTCGTTATAACTATCTATTCACGTTTTAACAATGGCGCCTTGCTTGCTGTTGATATTGCCGAGCCGCTGCCTGGTCTAAGCATTCGTTTCGAGGTCGAATCACTGGGAATACTGTTCGCGCTGGTGGCCAGCAGCTTATGGCTCATCACGTCGATTTACGCCATTGGCTACATGCGCGGGCATCACGAGCTTAACCAGACCCGCTTCTATGCCCTGTTCGCTGTTGCCATCGGCACTACGCTTGGCGTTGCATTTGCCGGAAACCTGCTGACCCTGTTTCTCTGCTATGAAATTCTGACTATATCCACCTATCCGCTGGTGGCACATGCAGGTACTGATGAAGCTCGCAGAGGCGCCCGCACCTATGTCGGAATACTGCTGACGACCTCTATTGTTCTGCTGTTACTTGCGATACTTATTACCTATACCGTAGCGGGCAGCCTGGATTTTCGCGAAGGCGGCATCCTCGCCGGCAAACTCGACCCGGCATGGGCAGGCCTGCTGTATGCACTGTTTATATTCGGCATTGGCAAGGCCGCGGTCATGCCATTCCACCGCTGGTTGCCGGCAGCCATGGTCGCGCCAACACCTGTCAGCGCATTGCTGCACGCAGTTGCCGTGGTCAAGGCGGGCGTTTTTGCTGTATTGAAAGTAACGATTTATATATTCGGCACTGACTTTATTACAAGTTCGGGGGCGAATGACTGGCTCATCTGGTTTGCGGGCGGCACTATCCTGCTGGCATCGGCAGTCGCCATGACCAAGGACAACCTCAAGTTACGCCTGGCCTATTCCACCATCAGCCAGTTAAGTTATGTCGTACTCGGCGCACTGCTGGCGACCAATATGGGCCTGCTGGGTGGTGCCCTGCATATTTCCATGCACGCATTTGCCAAGATCACCCTGTTTTTCGCTGCCGGTGCCATTCTGGTCGCTGCAAACAAAAGCGATGTCAGTGACATGGGCGGTCTCGGCCGCGCCATGCCGATCACCTTCGGCGCCTTTCTGATCGGCAGCCTCAGCATCATCGGTTTACCGCCGTTTGGTGGCATGTGGAGCAAGTGGTACCTGGGCATGGGTACAGTTGAAACCGGTCAATGGCTGCTGTTATCTGTACTGCTGGCCAGCTCGTTGTTAAACATTGCCTACCTGCTGCCTGTTCCGGTCAGAGGGTTTTTCGGCAAATCCCGGGACGGCACATCATACGCTCAAATTCAGGAAGCACCACTCAGCTGCCTGCTCGCAATGGTGATCACATCGCTTGCCTGCCTGCTGCTGTTTTTCTACCCGGATCCTTTTTATGAACTCGCGTTGAAAGCGGCTGGTGGCAAGTGACGTGAATTGTTATTGGCTATATGAAATGTCTATACATATTTACTCTCGCAGAGGCGCAGGGAACGCAGAGGTTTCTATTATCTGTAATTCTGTCTGCGTTCCCTGCGCCTCTGCTAGATAACAAAATGTTAAATCACCCGCACAGCCAGGTTTATCGCCCATACGAAAACACGCTGTGTGTCAGATCAAGTCGGAACCAGATAGATGAATGAACCCGTGCAAAAGCAACACCTGTTCGACAATCCGCGCAATGTATCGCTGGCAATTGGCAGCTTATATATCGTATGCATCCTGCTATTCCTGCTGGACTTTATTCTGCATCGGCATGCCACAAGCGAATGGGACGGCTTCACAGGTTTTTTTGCCCTGTTCGGATTTATTGCCTGCGTGACAATCGTGCTGGCAGCCAAACAGCTGCGCAAGATTCTGAAGCACAAGGAAAACTATTACGATGTGGATGATTGATCTTCCTCCTTTTGTTCCGTTCTTCATCGCTGCCCTGCTGGCATTAATAACACGCGGCCGGGTGCGAAACCTGATCGTGCTTGCTACACCCGTTCTGGGCGGTCTGTACCTGTGGCTAGATGTTACACCTGGCATTGTCACGACCATACCCGTTCTGGAGTACGAACTGATCCTGATGCGAGCTGATCGTCTCAGCCTGTTGTTCGGTTACCTTTTCCATATAGCTGCATTCATAATCGCCATCTTTGCATTACATGTGCGTGACACAACACAGTCTGTTTCAAGCCTGCTCTATGCTGGCAGCGCCTTGGGCGCAGTATTCGCCGGCGATTTGATTACTTTATTTATATTCTGGGAATTGCTGGCAATATCATCCGTTTTCCTGATATGGGCTCGCCGTACCGAACGCGCAATTCGTTCCGGTATGCGCTACCTGATCATCCAGGTTTCCTCAGGCATGCTGCTACTCGCCGGTGCAATGGTGCAGTATTATCAAACCGGCTCGCTTGAATTTGACTTTATCGGTCTGGAGGGAATCAGCGGATGGCTGATATTTCTGGCCTTCGGCATCAAGTGCGCATTCCCATTACTGCATAACTGGCTTACAGATGCCTATCCTGAAGCAACACCAACAGGAGCTGTTTTCCTGTCAGCATTCACCACCAAAGTTGCCGTGTATGCATTAGCACGCGGCTTCCCCGGCACCGAACTTCTGATTTACATCGGTGCAGTGATGACATGCTTTCCGATCTTCTACGCTGTCATCGAGAATGACCTGCGACGGGTGCTTGCTTACAGCTTGATTAACCAGCTTGGCTTTATGGTCTGTGGCATTGGCATCGGAACAGCGCTCGCGCTCAATGGCACCGTGGCACACGCTTTCAGTCATGTTCTCTATAAAGCCCTGTTGTTCATGAGCATGGGCGCCGTGCTCTATCGAGCAGGCACCATTAAAAGTTCTGACCTGGGCGGTTTATACAAGTCAATGCCGAAAACAGCATTACTGTGCATTATTGGCGCCTGTTCAATATCCGCTTTCCCGCTTTTCAGTGGCTTCGTCAGTAAATCGATGATACTGGCTGCAATGATTCAGGAAGGTTACGATTACCTTTGGCTGGTGCTGTTATTTGCTTCTGCTGGCGTCTTTCATCATGCCGGCATAAAAATTCCATACTTCGCGTTCTTTGCAAACGATTCCGGTATACGCACCAGGGAGGCGCCAGTCAACATGCTCATTGCGATGAGCATCGCTGCGATACTCTGTGTCTTTATCGGTACACAACCCCAGTATCTATATGCACTGCTACCGTGGGAAGTAGAGTACTGGCCCTATGAAACGACCCATGTATTATCACAGTTTCAGTTATTGTTCTTCGCAGCACTGGCCTTTGTCTGGCTGAATAAACTGGGCATTTATCCGCGTGAGATGCCTGCTGTTAATCTTGATGCCGACTGGTTATATCGTAAACTGCTTCCGGATACCACGCGTTCTGTATATGGCTTTTTGAAGCAAACCGGCCATCGTATTGAAGATACATTTGACAGCACATTGAAGGATGCTGCCAAATCGATGATAAGCACACGCCTTGGCCGTTTTAATCTGGCCGCAAGCTGGCCAACAGGCAGCATGGCATTCTGGCTAGCGGTGATACTTGGCCTTTTTCTACTTGCAGATGCGATGAATTGAGGAAATCAGTCGCAACGCCTGAGACAATACTTGAACAGCGGGGGTGACAGCAATGTCGTTACTATCACCATCAGTACGACGGCTGAAAACAGTGCATCATCCATCACACCGAGACTCTTGCCTATCGCGGCAAATATAAGCCCGACTTCACCGCGCGGCATCATGCCCACACCGATCGCCCAGCGATTACTGGAACCGAATACACCGAAGCCTGAGACCACTTTGCCAAGGATAGCCGCGGCCACAAGCCCGGCGGCGAGCATGATCACCCCGGGTTGCAGGAAAGTTTCGAGTTTTACCTGTATTCCCATCAACACAAAGAAAATAGGCACAAGTATAACTTCGAGCGGCATAATCAAATCCTTGATGCAGACCGGACACTTACGGTCATTATTCCAGCTTTCAAAATAAGCATCGTGCAGAATCAGGCCCGCGGTAAAAGCCCCGATGATGGTTGCCAGTCCAGACAGGTTCGCCAACCAGGCCAGCACCATGACAAACAGATAAGAGACAAACATTTTTGCTTCGACCAGATCAAGGCGATGAAACAGCCTGACAATAAATCGAATAAAGAACGGCCCGAGATAAACAGCTGCAAGCAGAAACAGGGTGGCCATAACGATGATCATTGCAACATTGATCAGATCGACACTGCCTGTGACGACGATACCGCTGACAACAGCCAGCATTAACAGGCCAAGTACATCATCAAACACGGCGGCTCCGAGGATAATACGCGCCGTCTCGGTCTGCTGCATTTTCATCTCCTGCAGCACCATCGCAGTAATACCGACACTGGTCGCGGACAGTGTCGCACCCAGGAACAGGCTGGTATGGAATGCGACATCTTCGATCAGCAGTGTCGATGCCAGCAAGCCGAGCAGAAATGGCAAAAGTATACCAATGATGGCGACACGCCCGGAGTCGGGCCCGACCTGTCGCATTTCATCGATGCTGGTATCCAGGCCGACAAGAAAAAGCAGGAAAATAATGCCGTAGCGTGAGAATACATCGACGGCATGGGCCACCTGCAGCAGTTCATTGCCGTGCGGCCCACGCAATATATCCAGGATATGCCAGGTACCTTCCACGCCGACGGCATTGATGCAGGCGAGCTCGAGATCTTCTCCCTGGAGCAGGTTCTGTATGGTTTCAAATATTGCCGGCCCTTCGCGCAGCACCGTGATGAGATCGAACGAAAAATAATACGCGATATTACCGACCAGGATACCCATCAGCAATTCACCGAGAACGGAAGGAAAACCCAGCTTGCGTGCGGAAAATCGCCCAATCAGGGCAACAAAAAGGATACCGGTAACCCCTAGGATGACAGGCGCAATCGGGTCGCTGTGTGATACATGGAACTGGAAGGCTGATGCCACTGAAGGCAACAACACAATCACCAATAGCAGGAAAAGTTTTCGGTAGTTATACCTGGCGCTCATAAAGCGTACGGGTTCCCGACTAAGCTGATCAATGCTGGAGGCTTATCAAACTGTTCTCTCGCAGAGGCGCAGGGAACGCAGAGGTAATTACAGGTGTACGTAGGAGCGGCTCTTCGACTTCGCTCAGAACAGGCTTTAGCCGCGAATTGTTTTCGACTGGCAGGGTGTTTGTTGCCGCTAATAACGCCATTGACGCGAAATATTAAATAATTAAAAATTTGTTTGCGCATTTCGCGTTGTTCGCGGCTAAAGCCGCTACATTACCTTGCCACTTTTCACTCGTCCCTTGCCCCTTCGACTTTGCTAGCAAATACGTGGAAGCGGGTCATCTTCCAGCTCTTCAAGGATGCGCTCACCACCTATTTCCGTTTCCAGCAGTACATGCTGAATGTTTGAGTCTACATGACCGATGATTGCAGCATCCTGACCTTCCTCAAGACTGCGCCATGTTTCCAGCAAATGCTGTGCTTCCGACGGTTTTACCACAGCAACCACCCGCCCCTCGCAGGCAAGGTACATGGGGTCATATCCCAGCATGTCGCACACCGACTGCACCGGGTCGCGCACGGGTAAAGAAGCCTGGGTTAAACGTACACCCATGCCGGTGGCTCTATGCAGCTCGGAACATACCGTTGCCAGCCCGCCACGGGTCGGATCCCGCATGAAGCGCAGGCCTTCATGTTGCATTGCTGCTTGCGTCAGGTTCAACACACTTGCGGCATCGGATTGAATATCGCCTCTGAGTCCAAATTCTTCACGCGCCAGCATCACGGCAATGCCATGATCGCCAACCGGGCCGCTGACAATAATTGCATCGCCATTTTTGATATTCCCCATACCCGGCAAATGCCCACTGCGTATGCCGACACCCGTGGTCGCCAGGTACAGGCCACCACCCTCGCCCCGGCGTAACACCTTGGTATCACCGGCAACCACTTTTACCCCGATCGCTGCCGCTGTTTGCGCCAGCGATTTGATGATACGCTCCAGCAGTGCAATTTCGAGACCCTCTTCGATGAATGCGTTCAGGCTCAGATACTTCGGGATGGCACCTGCAACCGCCAGGTCGTTGGTGGTGCCATGAACGGCGAGCGAACCGATATTCCCGCCGGGGAACTCCAGCGGCTGCACCGTGAAACCGTCCGTGGTAAATAAAACCTCGCCGCCGTTGATATCGATAGGCACGGCATCCGCGTGCACATCCAGATCCGGGTTGGCGAGATGGCGCGCAAAAATTTCATCGATCAGTTCCCGCATGTAGCGCCCGCCATTGCCGTGCGCCAGTGATATGTGTGTGTCTTGCATAGTTACGTTCCTGCTCAATATTTTTTTCACCGCAGAGACGCGGAGACGCAGAGTGTGCTGATTGTGTGTAGGAGCGGCTTTAGCCGCGAACGTCGAGAATTCGCGACTAAAGTCGCTCCTACGTAAACCTGAATAAATCTCTGCGCCTCCGCGCCTCTGCGGTTCATATTTTTATCTGTTAAATCCATATTCGATAACCTGGCCGAAACTGATGCCGGCGTCATTGACGGGTATCAACTCGGGCAGATGAACTTTGAAGCCATCCTCTGACAATAACGCAAGCGCATGTTCGGTCAATACACGGTTCTGGAATACGCCGCCGGAGAAACTGATCGCTCCCACGCCATGTTCTTCACGAATTGCCCTCGCCTGTTGCAGCATGGCGTGCGCCAGTGAAGCATGAAACATCGACGCACGCTCACTGACACTTAAAGCAGAATCTATCATTACAGGCAGCAGTGGACTCCAGTTTGTAATCAATAAGTTATCGCATTTTTCTAATGTCAGATCTATGCTATTTCCGGGTTTGTCGCACAGCGCTTCCAGCTCCATCGGACCCTGGCCTTCGAAGCTGGCAGTGGTGCACACACCGGTCAGCGCGGCCGCAGCATCGAACAGGCGGCCGACGGCCGTGGACCGGGGTGAATTGACGCGTCGCCGCCATGCTTCATAGATGAGTGAACTGTCTTCAGGCGGCGCCGCGTATTCCTGCCCTGCCTCCCAGCATACGGCCGCAGCACTGCGCCAGGGCTCACGTCCGGCCTTGTCTCCGCCCGGTAAATGGAACGGCCGCATACTGGCTACGCGTTGCCATTTACCCGGCACGCCCATCAAGGCCTCTCCACCCCACAGGGTACCATCTACACCGTAACCAACACCGTCCCAGGTAAACACCAGCAAAGGCTGTTCAGTTTCTCCGGCATGGCATTCGTAATATGAAGAAGAGGCATGGGCATGATGGTGGAACACATTGTATACAGGCAGGCCCTGCCGGTTGGCCCAGCGTGTCGTTGTATAGCCGGGGTGCGCATCACACACCAGTTGCTCGACCTTCACGCTATAAAGCCGCTGCAGGTCCTCGATGGTTTGTTCGAAGACCGCCAGGCTGCGCGCCGAATCCATTTCACCGATATGCGGTGACATCACAGCCCGGTTGTTCCATGCCAGTGTAACGGCGTTCTTCATATGCGCGCCGACGGCAAGCACCGGTTTTTCCAGCTCGAAAGGCAGGTTTAATTCACAGGGTGCGAATCCTCGACCCAGCCTCATCGGCCTTGATTTACCGGCAACCGTCCTGAATACCGGGTCGTCGGCAGGCCGCTCGATCGGACGGTCATGATGCAGGAATGCCCCGGCCACGTGTGCCAGTCGTTTTTCAACCCCGGCATTATCAATCAGCACCGGCTCGCCACTGATATTCGCCGAGGTCGCCACCAGTGGGCCGCCAAAATCACTTAACAGTAAATGGTGTATCGGACTGTACGGCAGCATCACGCCGATCTCTGACAGACCCGGCGCAATAGCTTCCGACAATGTCGAATCCTGTTTCTTTCGCACGAGCAAAATCGGCCGGGCCGGATGCAACAGAAACTGCTTGTCAGATGGCGACAATTCAACACTGTCATAAAGCGGGCCAAACGGATCAGCTGCAGGCGCCGGAAACAATACCGCAAGTGGCTTATCAGCGCGTGGCTTGTTATTCCTCAATGCTTCGACCGCATCATCATTACAGGCATTACACATCAGGTGATAACCGCCGATGCCTTTTACAGCAATCACCCTGCCATCGTTGAGCGCTTCAATAGCAGCAGACAAAGCCTCATCATTACCTGAAACCACATCACCCTGCACGGTTTTGAACTCGAGCCGGGGACCACACACCGGGCAGGCGACGGGTTCAGCATGAAACCGGCGGTTGGCGGGATCTTCGTATTCCCTGCGGCATTGTGCGCATAGCTCAAAGCCGGCCATGCCCGTATTGGCCCTGTCATAAGGCAGGCTGCGAATCAGGGTATAACGTGGACCGCACTGCGTGCAGTTAATGAAGGGATATCGATAACGCCGATCCGATGGCGTGTTCAGTTCCGCCAGGCAATCATCACAGGTAAAAAGGTCCGCAGGCACGCTGATGTTAGCTTCGCCCTGATCAAGACTCTGCAGGATAACGAATTCGTCGAATGCACCCGGATCGACATCGGCGTCGGACTGAAGCACGGGTTGCGCCAGTGGCGGCGCATGGCTGAATATCTCGTTAACGAACTGTTCCAGGTTCTCGTCCCTGCCCTGCACATGAACTTCGACCAGGCCGACCCGATTCCTTACCCAACCGCTTAACTGGTATTGCGTTGCGATACGGTAGATAAACGGCCTGAAGCCAACACCCTGCACCTTGCCTGATAACACAATATGCCGGGCGCGGGTTTTATTACGAACTTGCTCGTCTCTGGACATCGGCGGCTCAGCTCATATGTTGTATTGTGAAATAGCAGGCCAGAGCGATTGGCATAAACCGGTGGTTCAATATCCTGTTATCTCGCAGAGGCGCAGAGAACGCAGAGAGGTTTACAGGTATTTGTAGGATCGGCTTTAGTCGCGAACTTCGGCAATTCTCGACTAAAGCCTGTCCTGAACGAAGCCGAAGGGTCGCTCCTACGGATAATGGAAATCCCTGCGCACTCTGCGCCTCTGCGAGATGAAATATCTGATCATGTCTAATGCCCTGCACATGGGCAGAAATGAAGCACACAATCATAATAAACTTTTTCTTTGCGCCCTTTACGTCTTCGCGCCTTTGCGTTGAAACGAATAGTTTCAGGCTAGCTCACAGCAGCCTTGCGCTGCTTTGCAGCCACAGGTTCGCGCATGCCGCCTGACCACCAGATACGGCAGGCGCCTTCATCAGACACCATGCAGGGACCGATCGGATTTCTGGGTTTACAGGCAACGCCGAACAGCCTGCACTCGTTGGGATATATCTTGCCGAGTACAACTTGTGCGCAATCGCAACCGGGCGGCATCTCGCCAGCGCGTTTACGCGCATCCTCGGCATAGGATGGAAACAGTTTTCTGGCATCATGCCGGCTGTATGCCTCGTCGAGTAAGTAGCCTGATGACGGTATCACACCGACACCGCGCCAGTTGGCGTCCATCACGTTCATCGCTTTATTCAAATGCGCCTGTGCAGACTTGTTGCCACCGGGACGGACCAGTTGCGGGTAGCAGTTATCCAGAAAATAGCGGGCTTCATTCAGCTGCCGCAGGGTTGAATACATCGCGGCCAGCAGACTGTCTGTACCGAAGCCGGCCACGGCTGCAGGGATGTTGTGTTTATCAACGACAAACTGCCATTCCTCCGGCCCCATTACCGTGGCGACATGGCCTGGTGCAATCAGCGCATCGAAGCCGGGTGTCCCCGACTCCAGCAGCATCGCAACAGCCGGCCAGGTCAGCCTTGCGGATAACAAGACCGACAGGTTATCCGGCACGCCTTCGACCATCATTGCGGCTACCGGAGCGGTCGTGGTTTCAAAGCCTGCCGCGAAGAACACAACCGGCTTATCGGGATTCGCAGTGGCAATACTGACGGCTTCGGTAGGCGATGCAATCGGGCGAATGTCAGCCCCCTGCGCTTTAGCCTGCTCCAGGGTGCGCGCTCGGGTTTTCTTCACATTGACCGGAACACGCAGCATGTCGCCAAAGGCAACCAGAATAATGTCTTCATTGAGCGCCAGCTGTATGGCTTCGAACACGTCTTCTTCAGGGCAGATACACACCGGGCACCCGGGACCCGGCACCAGCTCGATATAAGCAGGCAACGCCTTGCGCAATCCTGCCATGGTGATCGAGCGCTCGTGGCCGCCACATACATTCATGATCTTGACGCGGCCGCTGTGAGGCAGGGCGTGTATTCGATCAAGCCATTGCGCGGCTGTCGCGGTCATTAAGGCGTATTGCCTTCTGCATGAGGCTGGTGTTCATGCTCATGTTCGTGGTGATGGTGATGATGAGCACTGGCTACGGGATGTTCCGCCAGGTATGCCTTCTGTTTTTCGATTTGATCAAACAACCAGTCGAACCACTGCTGCATGCCCGACTGGTCTTTGGATGACAACTCAAACACTGGCGCATCGCTGGCGATATCATGCAAATACTGTCTGGCATTCTCCGGTTTGAAATCATCCAGCACGGGCAGCAAGTCGCTTTTACTGATCAGCACAAGGTCAGCTGAACGGAACATCACTGGATATTTCGCCGGCTTGTCATCGCCTTCAGGCACGGACAACAGGGTTACATTCAGATGCTGCCCCAGATCAAAGCTGGCCGGGCACACCAGGTTGCCGACATTCTCGATAAAGACGATATCAAGACCGTCAAGCTTCAGGTTATGCAAGGCCTGGTGAATCATGTGCGCATCCAGATGACAGGCGCTGCCCGTCGCAATCTGTATGGCTTCAACGCCCTGCTTGCGTATGCGCTCGGCATCGTTCTCGGTTTCAAGGTCGCCTTCAATCACCGCAATGGACAAATCCCTGGACGCATCCGCCTTCAATGCCTTTATGGTTGCTTCGAGCAATGCAGTTTTTCCGGCACCGGGTGATGACATCAGGTTGATGGCAAGAACATTGTGACCGTTGAAATGTTCACGATTATGTTTTGCTGTATGATCATTTTCATCCAGCAGACTGTGTAGAACCGACACCGCTTCCTTACCGCTTTGCGTTCTGGCAAGTTTGCCGCCCGGCCGGATTAGACTTTCGTTACCATGCGTTATGTTGCAGCCACAGGTATCACACATCATTTATTCTCCAGGATAATCTTTAATGAATTGTTGCACCATGCTCATTGGCCTCACCGGGCTTGCTGGCCTGTTCAGCTGCTGTTTCAAGTTCGACGCGCATCAGTAACAATTCATCACCACTGATCAATGTCGTGCGCCAGTCACCGCAGGCTTTACAAACCAGTTTATTAGGCAAGGCATCAGACTCGTTGCCGCATTGCGTGCATTTGATTCGAACCGGCAGGTCTTCAATAACAAGCTCGGCACCCTCGGCAACCGTTCCGGCACTGGCAACAGGATAGGCATGTTTCAGCAATTGAGCCTCAACACCGGATAATGGACCCATTCCAACTACGATCGAAACAACGCTACGCGCGTTACGCTCAGCGGCAATGCTTTCAACCTGGTTCATCAATGCCTGGCAAATAGCGAGCTCGTGCATATCAGACTCCGGCCTGCAGCATCTGGTCATAGAGCTCCCAGGCTGTCTGTGCTTCCTCTGCTGAAATTTTCTGTATTGCGTAACCCACGTGCACAACGACGAAGTCATCAATATTCAACTGTTCTTCCTGCATCATGAACAGGCTTACGTCACGCTCGACACCCTTGGCTTCACAACGTGCCGTGTAGCCTTCGATGGATTTGATCTGCATTGGTATACCCAAACACATAAGCACTCATTTTATTCAAGTAATTAAGACAACGTTAATAAAATTCATTTAACTTTGATAAATAAGGCAATGAATTGATCTGTATCAATATAAAGAATATGCTTCACTGGTAAAAAGTTTCAATAACCTACAGGGCTCCAATGATAACCCAAAATGAAACTTTAATCCTTGGCATCGGCAATAGCCTGCTATCAGACGAAGGTGCGGGCATTCACGCGCTCAATCTTCTTCAATCAGAATATTCTGATATACCAAACCTGACCTTTGTTGACGGCGGCACGCTCAGTTTTACCCTGGCAACATGGATCGAGGATTGCGACAGTCTTATCGTATTCGATGCCGCTGAACTGCAAATGCCGGCCGGCTCTGTGAAAACTTTCGCCGATGCCGAGATGGATGCATTTCTAGGCGCCGCAAAACGCAGTGCACATGAAGTCGGGCTTATGGACCTGATGGATATTGCACGCCTGACCGACCACCTGCCTGCCAACCGCGCACTGATAGGCATTCAGCCGGAACACATGGACTGGGGGATGCAGCCAACCCAGGCTGTACATCGAGCATTACCCATCGCAGTCAATGAAGCCGTGAAGCTGATAGAAACATGGAATAATGAACAACTGACAACGAACGCAGCTGAATCGAAACAGTTTTGTAACACAACAAGTGCAGAATCACCTGAAACGGGGGCATAGAAACAATGGAGCAAACAATACTTATCCCAATAGACGGCACCGAGTCCGTTGATAAAACACTGCTCTATGTGCGATCGATATCACCTAAAAATATTACACGTATCGTACTCATGCATGTATCACCGAGTATTAGTTCGGTTAATGCCGCCGTCGAAATTCATCCTCACGTAAATGCGATCCATGATGCCCTTCTTGCTGACGACTGGAAAGTTGAGCGTGAAACACGCCTCGGCGACCCGGTTCGGGAAATCATCAAGATGGCAATATTATTGCCGGCCACGATGATACTGATGTCCACACATGGCCGCTCGGGAATTGAACGCATTCGTGAAGGCAGCGTGACCGAACAGGTACTGAAACAATCACCCTGCCCCGTTTTCATTTTGCACAGTGAAAGGCAGCAACCGGCGGACAATCGTACCGAGGATCTGTTCAAGCGCATACTTGTACCGCTTGATGGCACAGAAGCGTCAGCTGCAATACTGACCTGTGTCGAACGCTTCGCAAAAATGCATGACTCTGAAGTGGTGTTATTCCATGACGAACTGGAACATGCCGAGTACATAGAAGAGAAAGCGGCGATCAAGGAGAAACTACAGGAAAACAGCGTTGCACTGGCCAATGCCGGACTTAAAGTCTCGCTCGATATGACCACCTATAAAAGACCTATCAGGGAAATCCTGGAAAAAATCGACAGTCTGAAAATCGACCTGGTATCCATGGCAACCCACGGAAGTGGTGGCGACAAGATTGCAATGGATGAATCCGTGACGGCCGAAGTGGTACGGCACTCGAACTGCCCGCTACTGGTATGGTCAGCCGAACCTCAATGCCCGACAGTCACGGACTGAGCCGGTAATGTCAGACGCATCATTGCCTCAATTCAATATCCAGATCGGTAATGACCTGACCTGGAACGTTCAACCGATATTGCACGAAATTCGTCATGCGCTGAGGAAACTTCTGGAAACCGGTGAAAGCAGCATTATTGATTTGCGCAGCATTCCATTAGCGCCCGGTGAAGAAGAAACAATAATCGATACGCTTGGCTGTGGTGAGGTCCACGCAAAACTGAATGCACTTGGCCCAAGTGAAATATATGAAACCCGGTTCACCGGTGTCTGGCTGATCACGCACTTCAATGAAGAAAGCAGCATCATTGGTCGCTTCATCGAAATCACCCGGTTTCCCGATATCCTCAAGTCGCAGCATGAGGATATGACAATTGCACTGGACCAACTGGAACAAGAACTCGAACACGCGTCTTTATCAGACCAGAACGAAACCGAAGCGGAGACCAACACATGACGAATGACTTATCCCGAAAAGATAAAACACTGGGAGAAACACTAAGGAGTCAGGGTATATCACGACGTAGTTTCCTGAAGTTCTGTGCCGCTACGGCATCGATGATGGCATTACCGCCCTCGATGATACCTACCATTGCTAATGCGCTTGAAAAAGCCAGAAGACCCTCGGTCATCTGGTTGTCGTTTCAGGAGTGTACCGGCTGCACTGAATCACTGACTCGCGCGCATACCGCAACAGTAGAAAGCCTGATATTCGATTCTATATCTCTCGACTATCATCACACCCTGCAGGCAGCAGCAGGCCATGCTGCCGAGGCCGCGCGTGAAGCTGCGATGGAAGAAAATAATGGCAAATACCTGCTGGTGGTTGACGGTTCGATACCACTGGACAATCCCGGTTATTCGACCATTGCCGGCATCAGCAATTACGACATGTTAATGGACACTGCCAGGGGCGCCGCCGCCATTATCTCCGTAGGCACCTGCGCTGCTTTCGGCGGCATACCTCATGCCAAACCCAATCCGACCGGAGCTGTATCTGTAAGTGACATTATCAAGGATAAGCCAATCATTAATGTACCCGGCTGTCCGCCAATCCCTGTCGTCATAACCGGCGTACTCACCCACTTCCTGACTTTTGGCACCATACCTGAGCTGGATAACCTGGGACGTCCGAAAACATTTTATGGCCAGAGTATTCATGACCGCTGCTATCGTCGCCCATTTTATGACAAGGGCCTGTTTGCGGAAACCTTTGACGACGAAGGCGCACGCCTGGGCTGGTGCCTGTACAAACTCGGCTGCAAAGGCCCAACCTCGTACAATGCTTGTGCGACGACAAAATGGAACGGCGGCGTCAGTTTTCCGATCGAAGCAGGCCACCCCTGCCTCGGTTGTTCCGAACCCGATTTCTGGGATGGCGGCGGCTTCTACAAAGCCATCTCCATGCCGACTGAAAACATCACCAAAACGACGATTTATGCAGCGGCTGCAGGTGTCGCTGTCGGTGTCGCTGTTGGTGCAACAGGCCGCATGAAAAAAGCGTCCGCCAGCAAGGCACACCAGAAAGTCACAATAGACGATCTTGAGAAATGAGGATGAATGATGACTGAAACCGAATTACTAACCTGGGTGCGCGGTCCCGGATTCCAGATTGCTACAATCATATTTGTGCTGGGAATCATGCTTCGCCTGTTCGAAATCCTGATGCTTGGCCGCAAGGCAAACCTTGCCGAGGCCAAGGGATCGGAAATGAGTAGCGGTCTGCGTACTGTTTTTTCACGCACGATACCGGATGCCTCAACATTCAAGCGCTCGGCGTTCACGGTCACGGCCGGTTACATCTTCCATATCGGCCTGTTCGTGGTTATTTTCCTGTTCGCGCCTCATATCCTGCTGTTCAAGGACATCATCGGTTTCGGTTGGCCTGCGCTGCCTTCAACCGTGATCGACGCCACTGCGGTCATAACCATCATTACTCTGGTTATCGTACTGGTACACCGATTGAGAGACCCGGTGAAACGCTTCCTCAGCAATTTCGATGACTACCTCGGCTGGTTCGTCACCATTCTGCCGCTGATCACGGGTTACATCGCCTTTCACCGCATCGGCATGTCCGCACCGTCGCTGATCGCGATTCACATCCTCAGCGTGGAACTGCTGATGGTCGTGTTTCCATTCACCAAGCTGATGCATATGTTCACATTAATTCTGGCTCGCTGGTACAACGGCGCCATATCCGGTTACAGAGGGGTACAGTCATGAGCGCGTCTTTTGAAAAAGGCTATAACGCACTTAAGGAACAGGTCGACTCGACCGTTGCCGCCTTCTTCAGCAGCTGCGTGCACTGCGGCATGTGTGCCGATGCCTGTCTGTTCTATACCGAGACGGGTGCACCTGAACGCACACCAATCCACAAGACCGAGCCACTGCGGCGCGTATGGAAACAGGAATACACCCTGCTCGGACGCATCGGCAAGCTCTTCGGCATCGGTGAAAAAGTCACCGATGAAATGATGGAACAATGGGAAACACTGGTCTATGACAGCTGCACGCTGTGTGGCCGCTGCACCATGATATGCCCGGTCGGCAACGACATCGCCGGCATGATCCGTAAAACCCGCGAAGGCATGGCCGCAGCCGGACATGCTCCCCCGGGCCTGATTGGTGCGACCAAGAGAGCTATTACAATCGGCAGCCCGATGGGTGTAAAACTGCCTGCGCTGCAGGCACAGATCGCGCACGTCGAGAAAGACTCAGGCATGAAAATTCCGCTCGATGTCGAAGGTGCGGACTACATGCTGCTGCTGTCATCCATGGAGATCATGAATTTCCCCGAGTTCATTGATGCCGTGGCAAAAATTTTCAAACACGCCAATGTCAGCTGGACGATTTCGTCCGAGGCTTTCGAGGCAACCAACAGCGGCATCCAGATCGGTGCATCTGATATCGCCGCTGAACTGGTACAACGCATCGTCGATGCCGCGGCAAAACTCAAGGTCAAAAACGTGATCAGTCCCGAATGCGGTCACGCCTATATGGCCATCCGCTGGGACGGGCCCAACCTGATCGGTAAATCCTACGACTTCAAGGTGGTGCACATCCTGGAACTGCTCGACGACCTGCGCCAGCAAGGCAGGCTCAAGATCAATGGTCGGCTGAAAGAACGCCTGACCTACCACGACCCCTGCCAGATCGCCCGTCGTGGCGGTGTCATCGACGAACCGAGAAACCTGATCGGCATGTTTGCCGATAACTTCGTCGAAATGCCGGAAACCGGCAAGATGAACTGGTGTTGCGGCGCCGGTGGCGGTGTCAGCTCCAACGAACGCGCCGACGAAATCCGTCTGCAGGTGTTCCAGCGCAAGAAAGACCAGCTCGATGCAATCCATGTCGATGGCATTATATCGGCCTGTTCCAACTGCCGCATTCATCTCGAAGACGGTCTGGAGGAATATCACATGGAGATACCATTGCTCAGCCTGACTGAAACGCTGGCCGAGAACCTGGAAGAGAGCTGAAGCCCGGCCAATCCAGTCTGATTATCTGAATTCATAAAGAGAGATCACAAACATGTCCAATGAAAGAGTTGTCGTTGACCCGATTACCCGCATCGAGGGTCACCTTCGCATCGAAGCACAAATGAATGGTGACAAGATTGAAAGCGCCTATTCATCTGGCACGATGGTGCGCGGCATAGAAGTCATTCTGCAGGGCCGTGACCCCCGGGACGCATGGGCATTTGCACAACGCATCTGCGGTGTCTGCACACTGGTGCATGGGCTGGCCTCGATCCGCTCGGTCGAGAATGCACTGAATTACACGATTCCGAAAAACGCCGAGCTGATCCGCAACCTGATGAATGGAGCACAGTACATACATGACCATGTCATGCACTTCTATCATCTGCACGCACTCGACTGGGTCGATGTGGTTTCTGCTTTGAGCGCCGACCCCAAGGCCACTTCGGAACTGGCGCAATCATTAAGCAACTATCCCAAGTCTTCGCCTGGCTACTTCTCTGACATGAAGAAGAAACTGAAGGAATTTGTTGAAGCAGGACAGCTCGGGATTTTTGCCAAGGCTTACTGGGGGCACCCCGCCTACAAACTGCCGCCTGAAGCCAACCTGATGGCCGTAGCCCACTATCTCGAAGCCCTCAGCTGGCAGCGTGATGTGGCCAAACTGCACGCGATCTTCGGCGGCAAGAATCCACACCCGAATTTCCTTGTTGGTGGCGTCGCTTCCCCGATTGATCTTAATTCGGATTCCGCCATCAACTCCAAACGCTTGTCGCAGGTACAGGAAATCATCAACCAGATGCGCACCTTTGTCGACCAGGTCTATATTCCGGACCTGCTGGCAATTGCCGGCTTCTACAAGGACTGGGGTTCCCGCGGCGAAGGACTGGGCAACTTCCTCACTTACGGCGACTTCCCCACTGCTGGCAAGGGTATGGGCGATCCCTCATCCTATCTTGTGCCGGGTGGTGCTATCCTGAATCGTGATCTCACCACGATACACGAAGTCGATATGAACGATCCGAGCCAGATCCAGGAGTTTGTTTCCCATTCCTGGTATGACTATAACGGCGGCAAGGATCAGGGACTGCATCCTTACGATGGCGAAACCCAGCTTAATTACACAGGGCCTAAACCACCCTATCAGCACCTGGATGTCGATCAGTCCTACTCGTGGCTTAAATCACCTCGCTGGAAAGGCCATGCGATGGAAGTCGGGCCCTTGTCGCGTGTATTAATGCTGTACGCGAGCGGCAATGAACAGGCCAAGGAACTGGTTAACCTGACACTGAACACGCTGGATGTGCCGGTCACCGCATTGTTCTCCACGCTGGGACGCACCGCAGCACGCGGGCTTGAGACCAAGATCTTCTGTGACACCATGCAAGGCTGGTATGACGATCTGATTACCAATATAAAGGCCGGCGATACACGCACCTTTAATGAAGTATTATGGGAACCCTCCACATGGCCCAAACAGGCTCGCGGTGTTGGATACATGGAAGCACCTCGAGGCGCCCTCGCCCACTGGATTGTGATCGAAAACCAGAAAATCCAGAACTACCAGGCAGTGGTCCCAAGCACATGGAATGCAGGCCCAAGAGATCAAAATGGTCAGGCCGGCGCTTATGAAGCTGCACTGGAGGATAATCATACCTTGCACGATCCCGAACAGCCTGTTGAAATATTACGTACTATTCACAGTTTCGATCCGTGTATAGCCTGTGCTGTACACCTGACCGACCCTGATGGTGAAGAAATAACGTCTGTTAAAGTGCGCTAACAGGTACAGGAGCCCTTAAATGAACATTACGAAAAGATTCAAACAACTATCTGCACTGACAATATTATCTGGCCTGCTTTCACCGGCAGCCCATGCACACCCGGGCCATGAAACGGGAACAATGCTGCATGGCCTCCTGCATACAGAACACCTGCTGATATTGCTCGCCATCGGCGTGGTAATAGCAATCAGGTATTTCATTAAGGAATAGGTATCTTTAGCCGCAAAAGACGCGAAGTGTTTTAAACAATAAAAACATTTGCGCTGTTGGCGTTTTTTGCGGCTAATATTTTTTAAATTCCATTAGCCCGTCATCGATGAGATTCCCGGATTACGCTCCACTGCATCCGGGCTACATGCTGTTATTAGTTTTTTCCTCGTCCCCAGTACCTCGTCCCTCGCAACTGTTGTTCATCCATCCCTGCCGTCAATACGCGTCTTCAGTAGCATGGGGGCGTATACAATTAAAAACACCAGGAATGATGCAATCCACAATATCTGCGATGCGGCTATCCAGTATGAATAAAGCGCGTTATTAAATAACGGGAATATAACTCTCACCAGAGCACCGCCGGACATCAATGCAAAACACAGCGTCAGTACCGCAGGCGGCTCAAACACGTTGCGGCCAGTGTGTCCGAGGATTACCCGCGACATCATGCCAATCGTCATTATTCCTACGCCGCCATATGCAAACGCATGTACAGACAGAAAGGGTGAAACACCGAACCATTGTTCAGACGCCTTTAATAAAAACCCGGCTGTCAGCGAGCCATACGCCAGGTACAAAACCCAGAGCAAGGGTTTATTCCACAGGCCATGGTTATACCAGCCATACAGGCGTATGCTGTGCACAACAAACAGCATGGCAGCGATGACCGATGTCGCAGTCAGGTAGGATGTAAATACATCGATGAGCCACAGTAATATCAATAGCACCAGGCTGGTCAGATCCACCCAGAGCCAGTTTTGAACGAGCACACTTTTATCCGTGCCCTTCTCGATGAAAAACGGAATGACACGCCTGGCCATGACAAACATCAACGCCATGACCATGTACAGCCCCGAATACAGCCCCCACTGCACACCCTGTTCAACAAATCCCAGCACACCCAGATAAAACAATGCATTACTGAGCAACAACAGCACCAGCTTGGAGACAACACCCAGCTGCTTGTATTGCTTCACCTTCAGCACAGGCATAATCGCCGCAATCACAAGCAACAGCATGAACAGTAAATCGATAATGGCTAACACTTCCAGAGGTATGTTCATCCCTGTCAACGGTATGACACGAGCCAGCAGCCATAGCGTAAACAGCACAACCAGCCCCGGGCCTCGCAGGGTCTGCTGCCCTGTCCAGTTCTTGATTGCCGTCAACAGGAAACCAGCGATAACTGCCATTACATAACCAAAGATCATTTCATGCGCATGCCATGTCGTTGGCGACATCCCGGAAAAGTTGAGTGTCGCACCGTGAACATAAACCAGCATCCAGATAAAAACCGACACCACAGCAAATATGCCCGCGCCCAGGAAAAACGGCCGGAACGCGAGCCGAAACAAGGGGATGCCAGTGGCAACTTCTTTTTCAAGATTGATCATGGGTTTGCATAACGCCTGAAGTAGAAGAGCACTTTACATGAATAGTCATGAAGCTCATTGACCTTGATCAAGGCGATATCCACATTCTAATCAAGGTTTTTTCAGGAAGTAATTGTCCGCAAATACACGCAAATAAAAACTTCAGTCCACAGATGAACACAGATAAAAACTTCAGTTCACAGATGAACGCAGATAAAAACTTCAGTCCACAGATGAACGCAGATAAACACAGATGATTTAATGGTTTGCCTGCCGATACACAACTCCACGCGAATGGATTGTAAATATATTTAGCCGCGAACAACGCAAAAGACGCAAACGGGGTTTTAATAATAAAAGCTGTTGCGCTGTTCGCGTTATTTGCGGCTGAGAATTGTAGCCTGGATGTAACGAAGTTAAATCCGGGGTTTATCTGCGTTCATCTGTGGACATTTATTCTGACGGTAACTGCCAGATTAAAATCTAAACAGCAGACTTCAGGAGGCATAAAAAAAGCCCGGACAAGCCGGGCTCCAAATATTATTGTTATTATATTTTTATTGTTTATGAATAAGACTATAGCTTATTTTCCAGATTTTACTTGCCGGCGATCTCTTCCAGTTTTTTCGCTGAAATAATCTGGCCATCGAGACCGGCTTCTTTGCCGCTCTTGCCATAAGCTACTGACATCAACGTGCTGTAGTAAGTCACCGGAATATTGAACTTGGTACCGTACTTGGCGTTGATCTTGTCCTGGTAGACTTCAACGTTCATCTGGCAAACAGGGCATGGTGTGACGATCATGTCGGCACCGCCGTCATAAGCCGCTTCGATGATGTCCTTGATCAGGGCCTGTGATTTTTCAGGCTCGGAGAATGCCAGCGCCCCACCACAGCATGATACTTTCTTGTCATACTTCTCAACGGGCTCGGCGCCCATGGTTTCGATGAACTTGTCGAGGTACTTGGGATTTTCGAAAGACTCGCCTTCAATACCAAACGGACGGTTGGTCTGGCA
>CALLCZ010000157.1 GCA_937998645.1 uncultured Gammaproteobacteria bacterium | reverse complement strand
GGGCTCAAGCTGTTGCGCGGCCTGTTCGAATACCGGTGCCATCATCTTGCATGGGCCGCACCACGGTGCCCAGAAATCAACCATCACCGGCAGTTCGTTGTTGGCCATGATCTTATTGAAATTGCCTGATGTCAGTTCAATCGGTTTTTTGTTGAACAGGGGTTTTCCGCATTTGCCACAGATGCCGCCGGAAGCCAGTTTATCTAGCGGCACCCGGTTTGTGGTCAGGCAGCCTGGGCAAACAACGTGTTTAGAATCGCTCATCGTCAATAAACCAGAAAAAATCTTGATCAAGGTAAATATTGGGCTGAATCAGGTGAATTCAACCCCTGCACAGACCTGTGTATTACCACAGGCCGATGGCTTAAAATATACCGATACAGCTCGAAGTGAGGTCCAGTGCGTTAATGAAAACGGTTTATAAAGTGATTTTCCATAACCAGGGCAAGATTTACGAGCTGCATGCCAGCAGCGTCAGCCAGGGGGAGATGTATGCTTTTGTGGAAATCGAGGGCATTATTTTCGATGAGCATACTGAACTGGTGGTGGATCCGTCTGAAGAGAGGCTGAAAGATGAATTCGCAGGTGTGGTAAAGACCTATGTACCGATGCACTCGATTATCCGTATAGATAAAGTCAGCAAGCAGGGTAGCAACAAGATTGTTGATTCCGATACTGGCGGCAATATCACACCATTCCCTTTCACGATGCCACCCGGGAGTGAAAAAAAATGATAGAGCATACCGATGAATAAATTCATAATATCGACCGGCTTGATTTCTGCTGCCCTGCTGAGTGCCTGCGATAACAGCCAGGTTGTGAAAGATGAGAATTCACAGTTTTATTCAGTATCACCGGGCTCCACATTTACTCTCAATCGTGAGCTCACGATCCAGCCTGATAATACTTCCGTCTATCTGCAAAACGGCAAGATAGAACCGGTTAAAAATGTCGATTTCTACAAGCCGAATTGCAAATTCGAGCTGTACACAATCAGTGAGCAGGCAAGGGTGGTCAGGCCGGACACCTTTGTTGTAACAAAAGTTGTAGATCAGAGCGAGGATGTTTCAGTTAAATGGCCGACATACGCGGGATTGGGTATGGCATTAGGCGATGGCCCGGTGCATCTGACTTTTTCGACCACCATGTACCTTGAGTCAAAGATACAGCCCGATGTGTTCCGCATGAATTGCAAGAGATGGGACTGGCCTGCGACTGGCGATTATTTGAGTATCAATGAAATGCGCCAGGCGCTTGGCGATTACTTTACACTGACGCTGACCGATTAGTTTATAGCGTACAGGCTATATGTGTCGCTTGCTGTAAGTGTTGGTCCATTTTCTGGAAATTCTTATATTACCGCAGAGGCGCTGAGGCGCAGAGATCTGGTTGATGGTGTTTCCGAACTAATGGGTTATCGCCTCTACGCTTTGTTGACGCGTGCCTGTGTGTTTCTCACTGTTGTGTGCAGTTGTTCTTCCTCTGCGTCTCTGCGCCTCCGCGGTTAAAGCTATGTTTAGGGTGTCACTTTTATTTGATCAGCAATCGGTACAGTTCTAATCTGCGTTGATCATGGCGCTGACCACGGCAGTCCAGGTTTTAGCGATATTGTCGAGGTTATAGCCGCCACCACCCATGGCGACCACGTGACCGTCGCAAAATTCGTTTGCGACGTGGCAAAGTCTTGTTACTGCATGGCGATGGGCGGCCGTCGAGTAGGCCATGTGTGTTATCGGGTCTCCGGCAATGCTGTCTGCACCGCATTGAATTAATACAAACTCGGGTTTGCTTTTTCGAATAAATTCTTCGGCACGCGGCCATAGCTTCATAAATAATTCATCACCGGCTGCCGGTGGCATCGGGATGTTCAGCTTGGTGCCTTTGGCGTCGCCATTGCCGCTTTCAGCGACATCGCCGGTTCCCGGATATAGAAAACGACCGTCCTCGTGGAAGTCAACAAAGATCAGGTCGGGATTGTTTTCAAAACTGTAGAAAACACCATCACCATGGTGGGCATCGATGTCTATATATGCAATCCTGTTGATACCGTGTTTATGACGGAGATATTCAATGGCGATACCGCAGTCATTGACAACACAAAACCCGGCCGCAGTGTGGCGTCTTGCATGATGCAGCCCGGCGATAGGTATGAATGCCCGCTTGTACTCGTTGCTTACCAGGCGATCGATGGCGTTGCAAACCGAACCGGCGACGCTAAGCACGGCTTCGTACATACCAGGGAATGCCGGTGTGTCTCCGCGGTCAAGAAAACCACTGCCCAGTTTGGACATGTGTTTTACTTTCCTGATGTAATCACGGTCATGGAACAGTTCGAGAACATCCTGTGTGGCCATGACCGGATTGAGGACATCAACCTGCCGGTCAAGGGACTTGCTGTACAGCGCATTGCGGAATGCATCGTGGCGCAGCGGGCCAAAAGGGTGATCGTCACCGAACGCATAACGCGCAAGTTCGTCACCCAGGTAAACACAACATGTATGCTTTGCTGTCATAGTCAGAGGAGGTCCGGCATTATTCTCATAAAGTTCTGCGAGTTTAAACGTAACAATACACCTGGAATGAACTGTGAGAAAATCCCGCTTTTAATCGTTTAAGTTTATATGTTTCCAATCCACGATGACAATCCGACTCGCATAACGCCTTATGTCACCTACGCGTTGCTGTCGGCCTGCGTATTGGTTTTTTTCTGGCAGGTTTCACTGGGTGATGCTGCGCAACAGGCCGTGTATTCTTTCGGTGTTATCCCTTCAGTTCTGTTTGCCACCAGAAGTCTGCCGGTAGAGCTGGAAATATTGCCGGCCTGGCTGACTATATTCTCATCCATGTTTCTGCATGGTGGCTGGATGCATCTGATTGGTAACATGCTGTATCTATGGGTATTTGGCAATAATGTTGAAGACGCCATGGGGCATAAGCGCTTTATCCTGTTCTATTTATCATGCGGAATGCTGGCTGCGCTGACACAGGCAGTGCTGAATCCTGACTCTGAAATTCCAATGATAGGGGCCAGCGGGGCAATCTCCGGCGTGCTCGGCGCCTATGTGCTGCTGCATCCGTATGCGCGAATACTGGTGGTAATACCCATAGGTATTCTTATTTATACGCCATGGATTGCAGCCTACTGGGTGCTTGGTTTCTGGTTTGTGCTGCAATTGATTAATTCACTGATCAGCGCCAGTGATACCGGTGGTGTCGCCTATGGTGCACATCTCGGCGGATTTGTGGCGGGCATGCTGTTGATCCCGTTCTTTAAATATCGACATGTACCCTTGTTCTCACCGGCTAAAAGAAAATAAAAATATAGTCCGCAAAAGAACGCAAATACACGCAAATTATTTAAAAACACAAACCATTCATGATTGCGTGAATAAAATTTTTAGCACTTGTTCAAATAATAATATTTTGCGTTTTTGGCGGACTTAAACACATTCGCGTTCATTTGCGGACTGAATTTCTTTTATTCATTCGGGCTTCGACATAATTCATGATAAATAATATTCCAGTGCACGGTACCTACATGCTATTGCTTGAGTGCAACAATAAGCTTGAGTTGCCGATAGGCAGGCTCGGCAGTATGGTCACCAAACCGGGTTATTACTTGTATGTCGGCAGCGCATTTGGCACCGGCGGTATACAGGCCAGAATAAATCATCATATGCAGATAGCCGTGCGGCCCCACTGGCATATCGACTATTTACGCACTGTTGCCGGGGTAGTCAATGCATGGTGTGTATACGGCTACCGGTTTGAGCATGAATGGGCGCATAGCCTGATGCAGAGTGAGGAGGCAAAAGTACCGTTAGAAGGATTCGGCTCGTCCGACTGTGATTGCACAACGCACCTGTTTTATTTCAAACGTAAACCCGTAAAGGTAGAACTGGAAAAGATGCTGAATAAGAAACTGGCATCTGTGAAGGATTAATATTCTGTTTTCTCGCCAAGACGCAAAGATAGCTCGGGTAAAATAATAATGTTTTGATGTTCCTGGCGAACTTGGCGCCTTTGCGAGATTAAGATCTTTTTACTCTCGCAGAGGCGCAGAGTACGCAGAGGTAAGCCGGGATGAAACAGAAGTAATGTTGTGAAGTTCTCCGCGTCTCTGCGAGAGCAATTATCTATTAATGCCTGGACATGCGTTACATTCTTTCGATCAGTATCGCTTTGATCTCTTCGTCAGTGAGTACAATCGGGTTTGTTTTCATACTGCTTCCACGCGAATGTGCCACAACATGATCAATGTCTTTGTGCTTGAGGCCATAGCCGGAAAGGCCTTGCAGCATCAGGTCTTCAGTCCACTGCCTGAGTAATTGAACCAGCTGCTCCAGTGCTTGATCGCGTGATTTGAATCTCCTCTGGGCCAGCACTTCACTGACACGGGCGTAGCGATCAAGTGCCGGATTATCTGTTTCACGATCAAACATGGCATTGATATTCATTTCCGTCGCAGCTGCAACCAGGGTGCCACAAACAACGCCGTGCGGGATAGGATAAAACGCACCAAGCGGCGAAGCCAGGCCATGCACCGATCCGAGACCGGTTTGTGCCAGGTTTATCCCCGATATCAGTGAAGCGTAAGCCATGCGTTCACGCGCCTGCGCATCTGCACCCTCACTCTGGTACAGGCTGACCAGGCCATCGCGCGCGGCGCGCAGCCCGCTTATGCCCAGAGCATCGTTGAAAACATTGGCTTTTATAGAGACATAGGATTCTATCAGCTGTGTCAGTGCATCCATGCCATTGGCTGCAATCACGTCCCCGGTGCAGGTTGACAACAGGTCCGGGTCAACGATGGCAATCTCGGCGACCAGCTTGTCATCACGAAAAGATTTCTTGAAGCCGGCGCTACCCTGCCTGCTCAGTACTGAATTTTTTGTAGCTTCGCTGCCGGTACCTGCTGTTGTCGGTACCGCGATTAGCGGAACGGCCGGGCCCTTATAGGGCATTTCGGGACCGACGCCTTCGAGAAAATCCATTACCGATTGTTTGACTCGAAGCAGGCCGGCGATGGCCTTGGCGGCATCCATCGCACTGCCTCCGCCGATGCCAATGACAACCTCTATGTTCGCTGCTGCGTACTCAGTAACGGCATCATCCACCACTTCGGGTGAGGGCTCGCCATCTATGCTGACATGTTCATAACTGATACCCAGTGTTGAAAACTGCTGCAGCAGCTGATGCCAGCGCTCGGAGGCGGGAAAGGACCTGGCGCCGGTAACGATTAAAGCGCGCCTGCCGAATTGCCCGGTCAGCTCCGCAGTGCGGCTGAATGTACCACTGCCGAATTCGATACGTGGCAGGCGGGCAATCGAAAAGGGGTTGAAATGCGTGATCAAGCCGGAAACAGCCCGTTGTAGGGCACGCCCGTGCGCGGTTGTGCCATCCAGTCGGCGACGGTTTCACGCCACTTTTTATAATGTTCTGTTTCCTTGTGTTTGGCGGCTTCGGCAGCGTTTTCGTAGGCTTCGTAAAGTACAAACTGCGAAGGGTCGTCTGCGGATTGCAGCACATCGAAGCGTCGATTGCCCGGCTCGGCCACGGATGCTTCGTGGTTCAGGCGAGAAGCCTCAATAAAATCATCAACATGATCCTGCTTCACAGTGACATGTACAATTGTGACTTGCATGATTGCTTACCGGTAATTGGGTGGTTCCAGATGGTAACATTTTGTTTTTAAAGATGACATAACCCGCCCTGGAGCCGTTTATATCCGGGAAAGATGTAACAACTTCGTAATATCTGGGGATTAGACTCTGTCTCTGGTTATGTATAAAGACATTCATCATATTTCAATCAATGACGCAGTTAGAGACCTTGTATCATGAGTAATGCTGTAATACTGGTTATCGAAGACGATGAAGGCATTCAGGACATGCTTTCTTTTTCACTCGAGCCAGATGGATTCAAAGTGCATTCTGCCTGCACTGCAAAACAGGGTTGGGAAATTATCGAGAACAAACAGATAGATCTTGTTCTGCTTGACTGGATGTTACCTGACAGATCAGGCATAGATTTGCTTCACCGTATCAGGAAGTATTATTCACAACTGCCGGTGATTATGATTACTGCACGTGCTGAAGAAGAGGACCGCGTACTGGGTCTTGATGTGGGAGCAGATGACTATATCACCAAGCCGTTTTCTGTGCGTGAACTGAAATCACGTATACATGCAGTACTCAGGCGTACGATGCCGGACGAGCAGCCGATACAAATTGGTGATTTATATCTTGACCCTGTCAGTCAGCGAGTCAGGGTGAACGAACAGGGGTTAAATCTACCGCCGACCGAGTTTCGCTTACTGCATTATTTTATGAGCCACCCGGACAGGGTGTTCACGCGAGGTCAGTTGCTGGACCAGGCGTGGGGGGCCCAGGTGTATGTCGAAGAGCGTACCGTGGATGTGCATATTCGGCGATTGCGTAAAAACCTTGAACCCTTTAATCTGGATGCGCTCATTCAAACAGTGCATGGCAGAGGCTACCGTTTCTCTAAACAAATATGAATTCCGGGTTGCGCAGGGAAATAATCAATCTCGTTGCCTCAGGCATATTTATTCTGATACTGGGTGCACTGACAGGTTACACGCTTGAACTCCTGATCGCGGGTTTGACTGGCTATATAGCCTGGCATCTCTACAATCTTTCAAAGTTGATCAGGTGGCTTAGTAAGCCAACAAAGGCATTGCCCGAGTCGATAGGCATATGGGATGAACTGTATTACCAGATATATCATCTCTATCAGCGACAGCGAAAAGCCAGGAAAAAACTGAAAACCATTGCAGATCGTTTTCGAAATACTACCCAGGCGTTACCGATAGCAGCCATAGCATTAAATAAAAGCAATGAAATCGAGTGGTTTAACCAGGCTGCGGAACGCATATTCAATTTACAGCATGCAACAGATGTAGGAAACCGTATTAATAATTTGATACGCAAGCCCGCGTTTACAAATTATATTATGGAAAAAGATTTCCAGGAAATAATTGAACTTGAATTCAATCATCGGCAACTATCCATATGCATCACACCCTATGGGCATGATCAGTTTTTACTTACGGCGACAGATATAACGCAGCAACGACAGCTTGATGATATGCGTCGTGATTTTGTTGCAAATGCATCGCATGAGTTGCGCACGCCACTTACGGTGATTTCAGGCTTTGTCGAGGCCTTGTGTGACCAGGCAGACAGCAAGATAAAAACTCCGCTTGAGAAGATTCGGCAACAAACTGTGAGAATGCAGCAAATTATGGAAGATCTGGTCATTCTGGCAAGGCTCGAATCCAGGCTGGCGCCATTGCTGCATGACAGGGTGGACCTGGAGGAACTGGTTCAGCAAATTTATAATGACGCGGTCATGATCGATCATGACCGCCATGAGATAATTCTTTCAACACAGCCGGCCAGTATTATGGGCAATAGTGTTGAGTTGCAAATGGCTATTACCAATCTTGTTACTAATGCAATTCGCTACACGCCTGAAAATGGAACCATCACCCTGTTTGTCAGCGTTGATAATGATGGTGTTCATGTTGGTGTTGAAGATAACGGTATTGGCATCATGCCCGAACATATCGGCCGATTAACGGAACGTTTTTATCGCGTTGATCCGGGCAGGTCGAGGGAGCAGGGTGGTACGGGTCTCGGGCTTGCTATCGTCAAGCATGTGCTCGATCGGCATGACGCCAGCCTGCATGTACACAGCGTGCCCGGAGAAGGCAGTCTGTTTCGCTGTGATTTTGAGCTGTTCGAGCAAGAGAAAGAAGAAAAAGCGGCATAAGTTAGTATTGCTGGTACCTTTACACGACAAGCAGCATGTGTCAGCGCATCCGCGAGAGCAAAAAGATTTTAATCTCGCAGAGACGCTGAGTTCGCAGAGAACTTCAAAACATTACTATTGTTTTGCCCCGGCCTACCCCTGCGTACTCTGCGCCTCTGCGAGAGTATAAAAGATCTTTATCTCGCAAAGGCGCCAGGTACGCCAGGAACATCAAAAAATTACTACTGTTTTAACCCGAGTTACCTTTGCGTTCTTTGCGCCTTGGCGAGAGCATCATGTTTATGATGCCGGCAGAAAATCGATCGGGTAGAGGATAGTCAGCGACTTTGCGCCTTTCTTTGTGCCGAAGTTGAAACGCTTCACGCGTGCGATGATTTTCTTTTCAAGTTCTTCCGAATTCAGTTCGCTGGATTCGACCTTGCAGTTCGAGACCTTGCCATCCGGTTCGATGGTCAGCTGCAGCACCAGCTTGCCTTTCAGCAATGAGTTCTTGCGCAGTTCGCGGTTGTAGATGCGGTAGAGCGCGTCCTTGTAGCGGTCGAATACGACCTGGATTTCCTCGTCGCTGCGCCGCGTTGCGCTCGGTGTGTTGTTGGCTATCTGCCTGCTGTCCAGGGCGGCGACCTGCGGGTTTTCGATGTGGGTGAACTCGACCTTTTTCAGTTTGTTTTCATCACCGATGACGTCTTTTCTGCTGATGCTGGCTGCAGCGGCGCCGGGTTCGCTGAACTGCACGTTCGATGTGACCATCGATCGCGTGGCTGGCTGGCGGCGTTGAGGTGCGCCCTGGGTCACGATCTTCGCCTGCGATCCCAGCTTGATGTCGGCCGAGGCATCCATGATCTGGGAAAAATCCTGCTTGAACGCCAGCAGCCCGGCTTTCTCGACCGTCTTGCGCGCCTCGCTTTTTTCTTCCGGTTCAGGCGCAGGTTCCGCTTCGGGTTCGGCTTCGGCCTGTTCTTCGCCTTCCTCGGGTTTTGGTGGCTCGGGCGGTGGCGGAGGCGGGGGCTTTTTCACGATCAGCGTGGCGAGGCGCTCCGGTATTTCAATGGTTTCGACGCGTTCCGGTTCGGGTACTTCCCATCGCGGCAGGATGACAGTTAACAGCAGGGCGACGACCATCGCTGTGACCATGATTGTGCGCTGGCGCATGGCATCGCCGTGCCTGTTCGACCACGGCAGTACGATCTGGCTGGAGAAGGTCTGTTTCAGCTCCTGCTGTAGGGTGACGTCATCCGCTATCCGGTTGAGCAGATCGCTCAGCTGCTCCTGCTGTTCGGTCAGCGTGCCGATCGCCTTATCGAGCCTGGAACGTTCATCCAGCAGTGTTCTGATGCGGTGCTGGGTCGTGCTCACCCGCGTATCGTAGTCCCTGAGCGAGACTTCGAGTCTCAGCCTTTTCTGTTCGGCCTCGCTGTCGGTACAGCTTTCACCCCATAGCAGCTGGACGCTGTCCTTCTGCTCGAGCCTGTGGATGTCCTCCAGAATCCGGCTCAGGGCTGCAATCGAGCTGTCCTGCCGCTGAATCTCGTCGAGTTGTCTGCGGGCGTATTTCAGAGCGAAATCGACTTCCTTGCGGCGCTGGCGTGCATCGTCCAGATGCTTGTTGACGTCTACCAGTTTAGCTTTGAGTTGAACGGACACCGGCGCTTACTTGGTCTGGCTGGATTTCTGGATGACCGCGAGCGAGATTTTTTCGTAGCCGGCGCGGGTGCAGCTGGACATCACCTTCTTCAAAATCTCGAACGGGATCGTCTTGTGGGCCAGCACCGTGACTTCGGCGCTGTCGCTGACGGTTCTTTCGCTGATTCCGATTACGCGTTTCTGCTGTTCCAGCAGTCGCAGCATGACGGCCTCGATTTCCGGTTCGGTCGTCTCCAGTACCTCCTGCGTGGTAACGACCGATTCGCCCTGAACCAGAATTTCATCTTCGGTGACGACCACAGCGACGGTTTCCCTGGGCTTGCTTTCAACGTACGAGGCCGGCAGCTTGACGGTTTTTGGCGGTTCCGTGACATCGCTGGAGGTGGAGTTAATAAGCAGGAAAAACAGCAGGATGGTGAACACGTCCATCAATGGCACCATGTTCAGGCCCGGGGACTTCATCATCGATTTGGAACTCCACTGTATGCGGCTGGAACCGATCATGGCGCGTCTCCGATGGAAATGTCCGGGAACAGCAGCTTGCGCTCGCTGGCACCGCCTTCGTCTTCGTCCTGCCGTTTCGCCCTGACCGTGTCCATGACCTGGACCAGGTAGTCGTACTGGATCTTGCGCTCGAGCAGGATGCTCGCGTCGGTTTTCTCCGGGAATTTCGCCTTCAACTCGACCAGTGCCCCTGACAGGCCGGCCAGGTCATAGTCGTCCCCGGATTTGTTGTAGCTCGACAGCACTTTGGTGCCATCGCTGAGTTCGAGTTTGTCTTTGCGGATGATGATTTCGATAATCTGTTTCTGTTCTTCGCTGGCCTCCATTTGCTGGGTGCTTGGCAGATTGAGCTCGAGGATGGCGACGCGTGAGAACACGGCCGTGACCAGCAGGAAGGGCACCAGCGCGACCATCAGGTTGAGAAACGGCGTGATGTCGAGCTGGTGCGGCTCTTTGGAGCGCTGGTGTAACAGGTGTTTCCTGAACATCAGGCGACGACGTTATGGTGTGCGTAATCGGTGATGATCTTCAGGGTTTTGACCGAAACCCGTTCCAGGCTGTCGATGATTTCCACGGTTTTCGATGTCAGTATCGTGTGCAGGATCAGCAGGGTGATGCCCGACATCAGACCGAACGCTGTCGTGTTCATCGCTACCGAGATACTGGCCGAGAGCAGGTCGGCCTTTTCTGCCGGGTTGGCGTTGGCGACCGCGGTAAAGGCTTCGATCAAACCCATGATGGTGCCGAGCAGGCCGAGCAGGGTGGAGATGTTAGAGAACAACGCGACATAGGGCGTGCGCTTTTCAAGGTGCGGAACGATATCGCGCAGATTGTCTTCCATCGCGAGTTCGATGTCTTCACGACGTCGGTGCATGCCCTGGTTCTCCAGGCCGATGCGCAACACGCTGGAGATCTCCGTGTTATCGTCGTCGATCATACCGCGCGCTTCTTCGAAACCGCCGGAAGCCAGCATCGGCTGGACCTTGTTCCAGACGCGCCGGTTCACGTGGCGGACGTAGGTCAGTTTGATGTAGCGTTCCAGTGCGATGGCGCCGCCGATCGTGAATGCGAACAGCACCGGGTACATGAAGGTGCCGCCTTCCTGGAAGAATTTCACCATAGAGTCGAGTATGTCCATCAGATAGTCCTCGTTTCAGTAATCATTTAAGGAAACTCTGATTAATTCAGAGTTTCCGCAGCACAGGGATGTGCTGCCATTTTAAATGACTAATAAGTCATTGAAAATGAAGAAAAAGGGGAAATCGCATTTTCCCTTTTTCGTGCTCTGATAATTCATGGACGAATTAATCAGAGCTTCCTTAAGTATTCATGCGTCAGGCGGCCCGTGTTGCGAGTGATGCCTCATCGCGTGTCCGGAGCCAGCCTGTGCCAGCCGGATGTGCTCAGTTCATGCAGGCGCAGCTGTTGTTTCAATGCATTTTGATCGACTGTCTGCAGTGAGTCTTCGACAAGACTGCTCGACAGGCGGGTGCTCTGCTTGTGTTCGGCATCGTGCCAGGGAACGATGTACAGCGATTTCGGTGCTTCCTTATCGGCCTTGATAGAGATGCCTTGCATCTGTTTGATGTCACCTGTTTGATCGTCGTTGGCTGCAACCGCAGTGCTTGTGATCAACACGGCCGTCAAAGCGAACAGAATCTGGCTACAGTGCAGTCTCATGTCTATTGTGTCCGTTGTTTGAGTTCAAGGGCCCAGCGCGCAACCGTCTCTTCTTCGGGAGCGTACTCGAGGTAGGCCTGGTACTGCTCCAGCGCGCACTCCATGTCGTGCAGGTAGAGCTCGCACAGGATGCCGAGGTTTTTTCGCGCCGGCAGGTAATCCGGATGTTCGACCAGGGCGTTCATGTAGGCGGATTTTGCGGCGCTGAAGCGGCCGGTTTTGCGATACAGCAGGCCGAGTTCATTGTTCGCCACAGCATGGCCCGCGTCGAGTCTGAGTGCGCGGCTGAAGCTGTGCTCCGCCTTCTTTGTGTTGCCGGTGCGGCTGTAGGCGATACCCAGGTTGACGAAAGGGGCGGCCAGTCTGTTCTCTTTTGCAGTCAGGGTCTCCAGCAGTTCGATGCCCTGGTGGTATTCCTCCTGCTGCAGATGCGACAACGCGTCGGTGAACATCTGTTCGATACTGTCGTCAGCCAATACAGGCTGAGCGCCGGGCTTCGAGACTTTTCGGACATTATCCTGCGAGCAGGCGGACACCATCAGCAGCACAGCGGCGACAGTGATTAGATGAGCAGTGGAGCGCAGCACGTTCATGTTCTGTCATCCTCCGCATACAGGCTCTGCAGGAAGCCGCTCTTCTGTTCCTGCTTGGCGTACTGTGCGGGGAACAATGTCGACAGCCGTTCGATGCTCCTGTCGATCCATGGATCGTGTATACCTGCATCCAGCAGTTCGGTGTTTTTTTCATACACGCTGATGGCTTTCTCTTCGAACAGGTAAGCCTGTTCCTCGAGTGCGAGTTCGTACTCTTCGAGTTCGAGATCGTTAAGGCCGCCCGGCCGTTCAGATTCGGTCAGTGACTGGCTGAAGTTCAGATAGATCTCGGCTATATAGAACGTCGCGGCAGTGGTGGTGCTGCTGACCTGGTATTCGAGCAGGCGGGTCAACGAATCAAGCGCGGTTGCCATCCGCTTTTTTTTCAGTTCCAGCTTCTTTTTGAACGGTTTGGTCAGTTCAACGGCCATGAACCGGTCGATGTCGATCTCGGCCAGCACCAGCAGCGATTGTGCCGCAAGATAGCGTGTCCGGTCGCTTCTCTGCCTGCCGGCTTTTGCATCGGCCGAGATCACTTTGCGTAGATAATTGCGATAGTTGTTGATATCACCCCGCGCTTTGTAGATGCCGGCAATCACGTGGTAGGTCTCGACGGCGTCTTCAGCCGGTGAGGGGTACTGCTGCGTATACTGCTTGTAGACGCGTAACGCATCGGCCTGGTTTTCCGCCCTGTCGTACAGTTCGGCGGCCTGCAGCAGGGATTCGCGGCGCACTTCGGGATCATTGTCCTTTTTTGCAACCACTTCGAGTTTGGCGGCTGATTTCAACAAGTCGTCATTTCGTTGATAAATTGCGGCAAGGTTACGCGTGCTCGCCTCGGCGAGTTCGTGGGTCGGGTTCTGCTTTTGAAAGTCTTCGAGCACAACCGCGGCCCGGGACCAGTCGCCGATCGAAACAAGGGAGGAAGCTGCCTCGTACTGTGCCGAGGCGCTCAGCGAGGTGGCAGGTGCTACCTGCTTGAGACGCAGAAAATGCTGCGCGGCAACCGCGTGGTTATTGCGTTTTTTCGCATACTCGGCCTGCTTGTAGATCGAGGCAGCCAGGTTTTCTGTCAGGGCGGCCTTTTTTTCCTTATCGAAGGTATAGGTTTCCAGTATCCGACCGTATGATTGCTCGGCATCGGCGTACTGGCCGGCTTCGAATTCGGCATCGGCCAGCACGATCCACGAAGACTCGATCAGCGACGGGGCGCTGTCCGGGTAGTCGCTGATGACCTGTTTCGCGGTCCTGGTCGCGGCCGAGAAATTTTTCAGTACCAGGAAGTCATAGGCGGCGGCCGTGAGGACCGCACCGGTTTCGGCATGGTCTGGATAGTTTTCGGCGAATGTGAGTGATTGATCGGCGATGTGCTCGCGTGCCCCGCGCTGGCGTGATTTTGGCAACTCTTTGAGGTGCTCTCGGTGGGCGAACAGGGCGGCATAAGCTGACTCGGCGGCCAGTTCCGATGCCGGGTCGTTCTTGGCGATACGCTCGAATTCGACTGCCGCATCGCGGTAGTCGCCGTTCTCCAGATACAGCTCGGCCAGCAGTTTGCTCATTTGCGGTGCATGGTCGTCGATCGGGAACAGGTAGTAGTATTCGCGGTACCAGAGCATGGCCTGCCGGTAGCTTTCCTTCCTGGCTTTACCGTCTTTCAATTTCTGGAACCGCGCATGGTAGTAACTGGCCAGTGCGCGAATGTTGGCTTTCTGCAACGCCTGTGTCAGTTCCTGGTCTTCGGCGTCGAGCTGCTTCCAGAAGTCTGATTCGGGTCCGAAGCCGTCCGCAAAGTCTTTCCTGGCTGTTACGGCCAGGTCATAAAACCCGCCTTGCTGGTAGACCTCGATGATGCGCATGCTGTAGCCGGCCGAGGTAGCGTTGAGCGGGTGCTTGTTGATGTATGCCTGGTAGGTTTTTGCCGCGTCGGTATAGCGTTCCCTTGAAAGATAGTAAGCCGCGAGGTGACGGTAGAAAGCCTGTTCGTAAACCGTGCGGCCGCTTTTTGTCAGATAGGTTTCTATGGCATCGGCACCACCCAGATAGGAAAAGGTCAGGCTGATCGCGCGATAGATATCCTCCGTCTGCTTGTTATCGACCTGGCTTCCCTTGCTGCTGGGGACGTAGCCCTGTTCGATAACGTAATCCAGCGCGGTGATGAAATAGTGGAGCGCGTAGTTATAGTTGTCCTGTTTGAAATACGACCAGCCCTGTTTTTTGAGTGCTGACTCGTAGAATACGCTGTCCCTGCCATAGTTAAGCACGGCATCGTAGGCCTGGTTGGCACGCACGTATTGTTTGTCTGTGAAATAATGCTCACCGAGGCGGAATTTGACCTCATCCATGCGTTCGAAATCGGGATAGCGCGCAACAAGCTGTTCCAGTGTTTTTACAGCGTTGCGGTTATCGCCGGTTTCTTCATAAGCGCGTGACAGCTGGTAGAGTACGCGATCGTTGTGATCGTAGTGTGGATAGGCGGCCAGCAACCGGGTGTAGTGCTTGATGGCCGCGTCTGCGCCAGGTTCTGCTGGCGCCGCGACGCCTTCGATACGGTAACTCTTTTCAACTTCAAGATCAGCCAGCCGGTGTATGGCTTCCGGCTTGACGGTCGAGGCGGGTGCCTGCTTGATGTATTTGCGGTAGCTTTCCATGGCCTTGTGCAGGCTGTCGTCGATTTTTTCATCCTGTACCGCAACGTCGACCTGTTCGAGGCGGGTCAGGGTGTTTTCATCCCTGACAGTTTCTGTCTTGCAGGCAGCCGTCAGTACGATCGGGACCAACACAGCGGTGCGTAGTGCCGCAGTCATTCCTGTGCATGACCAGATCCGATCGATCGTGGGCGCTGCTGTCGTCATTGCCTTTTTCCCGTCGCAAAGTCATAGCTTTCAGCAAGCGCGAACAGCGCATTGTGATGGTAGCTCTTCATCTGCTGGTGTATCCGGTCAAGCGTTGCCTGTGCAATCGCTTCAACCTGTTTGCCTGTGCTCGCAATCGCCTGACTCATCTTTTGATCGAGACTTTTCAGCTTTCGTGAAAGCTCATCCAGTTCACGACTGTATTCGGGCAGTTGCCGGTTATATTCTGCCGTCGCTTTACGTATGCCAAGATAGCTATCGTAGGTTTGCTGCAACTGTACAAGTTCCGGGATCATGTTTACACGCCTGTTCGGTGTATCTGTTTGTTGCGTGACGGGTGGCATGACGTTTTTCATGTCCCTGTTGATGGCAGACAGCTTTTTTTCCGCGGCTGGCAGGGCGGTGTCATAATGCTTCCGTTTCAGCCTGGCAAATTCGCTACTCGCGGCAACACGGACCAGGCCCTGTTCAACACGGTTTTTCAGCTGCGCCAGTTGGGATAGCCTGTCGGCCTGTTGGCGAAATTCATCATTAGCCAGCAACAGCGGCAGGTAGAGTTCGGCTTGCTCGCTTCTGCGCGACAGACGTAAGAACCAGTCGTCTCCCTGTGCTCTATGGTTGTTGACGATCGCCTGGACAAGATCACCCTTGCGAATCGCCTCGCTGGTTGCATTCATGCGCTTGATTTCAGACTCGAACAGTTCAACTGCATGTGCGTAAAGGTTGGCGGCTTTACCGTGAGCGCCCAGCTTGCTGTAGGCATAGGGTAATGCCATTTTCGCTTCGATGACGGTCTCGTTGATTGCTTCCTGCTTGTGCAACAAGGACCATGCGACGATGGCACGCTCGACCTGGTTCATCGAGAACAGGGTCCAGCCGGATACAAGTAGTGCCTGGTTGCTGAGTGGTCCGTCGAGGCGTACGAGGTCAAAACTTTCCTTGGCCTGTTCCAGGCTGCCTTTTTGCAGGTAGCGATACCCGAGTTTGATATTGGCCATGTCTTTCAGTGCGAGCAGATCGGTATCGCTGGTGTTCATCCGTCCCAGTGATGCAAGCGTAGAACGACCCTGTTCTTCATTACCGCTTTGTAGCTGTGCCAGGGCCAGATTGTACTGGGTGTATCCACGAGGCCGGTGAATCAGCGGAAGTTCATAGAGCAGGCGGGCAGCCTCCTTGAACCTGCCGATGTCAATGTAGATCAGTGCGCGCAGGTACTCGATATCGCTGAGGGATACGCTGTCGGCTTTGTTCTCGATGCTGTCGAGCGCCTTTAATGCCTGCGCCGGTTTTCGCTTGTTGTAATAGAACCAGGCCAGTAGGAATGCATCACGGTTTTTTGATTGCTGAATCCTTTTGTCATTGGAGCGTGTATTTATGTTGTTTTCTACTGTGCTGCTCAAGCCCAGTGCGAGTTCTAAATCTGTCGCACCCGCTTCGCTCGAGGCAGACAGTCTGTCTGCTGACGGTCTGTATGCGTAGCTTCGGAGCAATGCGTCCAGGTGATTACCCTGGAGTGACTCGTACAGGATCTCGCCCTTCAGCAATTGCTCAAGTCCGTTTTGTGCATGCGTAACAATCGGCAAGATGAGCAGGATGCAGCAAATAGAAGCGGTAAATCTGCGCATGTCAGTTCCGGCTCTGGATTACGATATGCGGTTGTACATTGTCGAAGATGATCTCGATATTTTCAGCATGATCGTCCTTGGAAAATTTGTATTCGAGCTCATGTGAACGAACGCTGCCATCTTTCTGGACTTGCCTGACGCTGACCTGCAGCCTGTGTTTGCCCATCAGGATATTGCCGGTATACAGGCGTTGTATGCCGCCGGAGTTCAATGCACCTGTCTCTTTTTGCGTGTAAATATGATCTGTAACCCGGTTATCGTCGATTTTGAGACTGGCAGAGTGGAGCCTGGCCTGGCTGTTTTCAGCGACAGAAAGAAAGACTGAAACACGCGTATGCGCGGGGTAGAACAGCTGCTGTTCCAGTCGATTCAGCCGGCTGATCAGGTCAACCGCTTCTGATGTGAGCGCTTCTGTATCCACCGCAGGCTTGCCGCCGGACTCGCTGTATGCAGGTGACGCTGTTACGAGTGCAAGCATGAGCAGCAGAAAAGGGGTAAAGATATACAGCGTATAAAATCCTGTCAGCCGTTGCCGGTAATATGTATGCATGTGATTCACTGATGTATTTGTGTTTGACTGGTCTGGTTTCGCTTCAGGTAACTGACGACATCACTGATCTGGTCGTCATCGAGCACGTGTCTCCAGGCGGGCATCGAGGTGCCTTCGAGACCATGTCGTACTATATGTTCGAGTCGCTCTGTTGTCTGTTCAACGATTGTATCGGCAGTCAGGTCCCGCGCACGCGGTTCCAGAAAACTTCCAATCCAGTTTTTACCGGTTGCGTCGGCGCCATGACAGAAAGCACAGTTCTGCTGGAACAGTACGGCCCCGCGTTGCTGCGCTTGTGTCAGGTTGATGTCCTCTGGCTGCTGTTCATGTATCCTGTAAGGTGATGCCGATGAAATGCTGTCCATATCCATGCGGTGGCTGTAATGTTTACGCGGATACGACAGTGCCCTCAGCTCCCATATTTTTCCCTCATCCGTAACGACCGCGCGGTCGTGGCAACTGATGCACGACTGCATGAACAGCTGCTTGCCGACTCTTTGCTCTTGGCTCAAATCCTGCCAGGGTGTATCCAGCGGAATCTCGCCACTGGCAAATGGAAAGGCTGCGGCGTATCGATCGTGGTTGGCCCAGCCGTTTTCCCTGGTGTGATAGATAAGATCTGGTTTTGAGTTCTGCATAAAGGTATATCTTATATAGCCGACGACGGCATCGATTTCCTCTGCAGAGGCGACAGACGCGAAGCTCACCATGGCCGTTCCCGGACGGCCATGCGTGACTGCGTTGACCATCTGCTCATGACTCAGGGATTCAGGATCAGTAGCGGTAAAATTTCTTGGTTGTGGTTGAAGGTATGTGCTGGCCAGCGTGCGCGCATCACCCGAGTAGCCGTGGCACTGGTAACAGTAAAAGTCATACACCTTGCGTCCGCTATCATCATCGATGTCAGTTGACTGTGATGGTTTAGCTATAGTCGCCGTTGACGTCAGCAGCAGTAAGAGCAGGGGGCTACGCTTGAACCACGATAGCTTGCAGGAGATGTCATCAAGCCAATGCCGCAACATAACGCGTTTATTGCAATTTTGCGATCCGGGCAACACCGCCATAGCTGCCGATCCATGAACTGCCGTCATCGGCAGTGGCCATCGAGAAAACTATATTTGAATACAGCCCATCCGCGGTATTGAATACCTTGAAGTTGCCTTCGTTATCACGCACGGCGAGGCCGTTGCTGGTGCCGACCAGGATTCTGCCGGCGCTGTCCCTGTGCAGAGAGAACACGTGGTTGGCTGGTAGTCCATCCGAGACGGTGAAGTTTTCCCATGCTGTGCCATTGAAATGTGCCAGGCCGCCGCCCCAGGTTCCGGCCCAGACCGAGCCGTCATCATCAACCAGCAGGGCGACGATATAGTTCGGGTTGTATGCGACGTTGATCTGCTCCAGACCCATTTCAGACTTCTGCCGGGTATGGTGCTTTGAATAATTTGCCGGATCGTTGGTGAACTGAATCTGGTCTTTTACCAGCGCGTAGTCAGCGCCCTGGCCCTGCTCATGGTTCCAGTTGTCCCATTCGCCATCCCTGAAGCGTGCAAGCCCGCCCTCGGTGGCCATCCAGATTTCACCGTTTTTACCCATCGCGAGTCCATAAACCCAGTCATTGGGTAAACCGCCGTTGGTGTTTTCAACGGTATAAAGGTCCCATGAGTCACGGTCATCGAGCTTGCCCTGCCGGATACGGTTGGCGCCTGACCAGGTCGCGATCCAGATATCGCCGTTGTCTGCCTTGAGGACATCATAAACAAAAGCATCGCCTAGCCCCTGGGGTATATTGTAGGTTTTCCACTGCTGCGTACTTTCATCAAGAATAGACATGCCGCCGCCGTAGGTGCCTACAACCATCTGGCCGTCAAGTTTGCTGAGGTGAAATACGCCGTTTGCCAGCAGGCCGCTGCGGGTATCGTAGAGTTTGTAGTCGTCTGTCTTGATGTTGTAGCGGATGACGCCACCCGAAGTACCGACCCACATGGTGTCGCCATCGGCAAGTATCTGTTTGACATTGCGTTCACCCACGCGGAAGTGGGTGAATTTTGCATCCTGGTCAACCGCTGAATCCAGATGTGCCTGGCCACTTTGTGGCGGCAATCCCGTGGAGCCGGGAGCGCCTGCAGGGTGCGCCGGAGCCAGTGATGCTCCGCCCGCTTGCATGCTGTCATGCATGGTACCGCTTATCGGCGGGTGGGCCGGGGGTGTCGGGGCCTGCTCCGTCACTACGGTTTCCGTGCCTGTGCCGCTGTCTTTGTTCTGGGCAAGCTGCTGGCTGCCAGCGTAGTAGCCGGCGGCAACTGCGACTGCAATCACGGCGATAAATACAAATAAGGTTTTGGGGCTAAGGTTCACTCTCAAATCTCCAGTCGTTTAATCAATTCCAATACGCGATACGCCGTTTTTCGTACCCACCCAGAGTCCACCCGAAGCTATGGGTGCAATGGCATAGACGTTATTATCAAGCAGCCCGGTATTGGTATCATAGGTGATCCAGGATTGGCCATCATAACGACTGAGGCCATTATTGGTACCGAACCAGAGCTTGCCGCCCTGGTCCTGAGCAATGCTGTAGACGATATTACCGGCCAGCCCATCCGCGCTGGTGTAGTTGGTCCAGATCTTGCCGTCATAGTGACTGACGCCTCCGCCCCAGGTGCCTGCCCAGACGCTGTCATCCCTGTGATCAACGATCAGTGAAAAAACATAACTCGGGTTATAGGTCTGCTTGCCCTGCTCGAGCACACTGAGGTCATGCCGGGAACGGGTGCCAAGGCCGGTATTCGGGCTTGGCGGGTTTTCGTAAGTGTTGGCGGCGCCGAGGCCATCCTTGTGCGACCATTCCCGCCACGATGAACCGTCGTACATCGATATGCCACCCTCGGTGCCGAACCAGACCCTGTCCTGAGAATCTATGTCGAGTGCATAGACCCATTCATTGATCAGTTCGGTTAAATAGGTTTTGAATTCCATGGTGGACAGGTCAACGCTGTTCGCGCCTGCCCAGGTGCCGATCCATAACGGGCCATTCTTTTGTTCAACAAATGAATAGACCCAGTAGTCGGCAAGACCGTGCATCGGGAAATAGACATCCCACTTGCCATCCTTGTAGCGTGAAGCGCCGCCCGCATTGGTGCCAAACCATTTATAGCCCTGGCTGTCGACATAGATCGCAAAAACATCTTCATTGGCCAGCCCGTCTGCGCGGGTAAAGGTATTGATCGGGTTGCTTGTGTTGAGGTCGATCTCGAGCACACCGGTAGAGGTGCCTACCCACAGGCTGTTACTGCCGGTGTCAATCGCCAGCGATCGTACGAACACCTCGTGACCAACCTGGAAGCTCTCGACGACTTTAGGAATTCGATCCGAGGGTATGGACAGGTCTTTGACCCTGATCTCAGTTTCTGTTCCGGTATCTGTTTGCGTTTGCTGCTGTGGTGTACTTTCCCTGTCAGCATCGGAGCAGGCGGCGAGAGTTAACAGGCCGGCGGTAATAAACAATGATTTTATTAATTTGGTCGTCATTATCAGTAAAAGCTTCTTATGTAGGTAATCACATCGTAATACTCTTCTTCCTTGAACACACCACGAAACGCGGGCATGGCATTTTTACCTCTGTCTATGGTTTCATAAAGGTTGAAATCCGGTTTCATTAGCGCCTGTCCACGGGCGAAATTGGGAGCGCCACCGATGACGCCCTGGCCATTGATGCCATGGCAACTCTGGCAGTATTTCTGATAAAGCTTTTCGCCATTGAAAAAATCAGCGGCATGTATGCTGCTGCCTGTAACGACACTGACTGCAGCTAAAACGGCTGTCAGGCAGTTGCGCAACCCTGTGCAGGTGCTGTGAGGTCTGGCGCGCATGGTCTAGTCGCTGTCTTTTTTCAGGCCGGCAAGTTGCTGTTCGAGCTGAGCAGCTTTCTGCCGGTCGATCCTGAGGCCGAGTTCGCCATTGCTATAAGCCTGGGCCAGTCGCCCGATCGACCAGTAGTCATTCAGCTGAACGCCTTTTTCCAGCCATTCACGCGCTGTTTCATAATCGATACGCAGTCCTAACTCGCCTTTTTCGCAGGCGACTGCCATCACATGAATGGCCGGTTTATGTCCCTTGTTCGCAGACAAAGTAAACAGGCGCAGGGCTTCGCTGCTGTTCTGTTCGATGCCGTCACCCGCAGCGTACATGCCGGCGAGTCCGTATTCGGCTTCGGCGTCGCCTGTTGCTGCAGCCTGCTGGTACCACTTGACGGCTTCTTCATTTTCCTCGGATGTGTCCAGCAGGTAGGCGAGCCGGGTTTGCGCCGGGACGTAACCGGCTTCAGCGGCTTTTCGATAATACGACATGGCGCTGACGATGTCTGATTCATCGAATGCCTTCTCGGCTTTGACGACATACTCTTGCGGTGTTTCTGCCCGTGCCTGCATGACACAGAGCAGGGCGAGCATGATGGCGCTGATTGAATTTGAGCAGAATAAGTGGAATTTATACATCATGTATTGCTGTTACTGTTTACGGCTGGTTTATAAAAGTCTGAAATACGTATTCGGTGATGTCTGCAATCTGCTGGTCTGACATGACTTTTTCCCATGCAGGCATTTCACGTCCGATAACACCTTTCTTAATTGCACTGAACAGTTCAGGTCGGTTGAAACGGGCTTTGCTCGCAGGGTGCTGGAAGTTACGTGGTCTCGGGTAGATGAAATAGGCGCGAGGGCCGTTACCTTTGCCATCACTGCCATGGCAGGCTGTGCAGTTCTGCATGTAGTAAATTTCACCATTAACTGCATTGCCGTTGAGTTCAGCAGAGATTGGCTGATCAAACAAAGTTGTATCTGTTTTCTTTTGTAATGTATCCGACTCTTTCATGCTGTCGTGCAGTACCGCCATGCCAACAGTTGAAGCTGCCGGCGGTTGTGAGACATCGGTAGTTGCCGCATCAGATTCGATCATGAATGCCGATCGAATATAGTCAACAACGGATGCTATTTCTTCATTGTCGAGCTGTGTTTTGAAGGCAGTCATGGCGGTACCGGGACGGCCGTTGGTCACCGAGTGGATCATGCGTGCCCTGGGTAAATCACGGATGCGGTCCTGCAGTCTGAAATTTACCGGCGGTGGATTCAGTGAGGATTTTCCCCATACCGCACCCGATCCGTCTTCTCCGTGACATACCGAGCATGTCAGTGCATAGATGGATTTGCCGGTAGAGCCGGACTGGCCGACGATAGATTTGCCGGGGGTATCACGCATGAAACGGGTGCTGATAAAATCCGCCAGGCTGCTGATCTGTTTCTCGGTCAGCTGTGAGGCAAAGCTCATCATAGCGGTGCCCGGCTTGCCATCACGGATAATCTGAATCATGTACTCGCGTGTCAGCATCTGCTTTGCTTCATGCGTGGTGAAATCTTTCGGTGGTGGTTTCAGGCCGGCGCTTGCGTGTGAATTGCCATCACCTTTTTCGCCATGGCAGACTGAACAGGTTTCGGCATAGAGGCGGGTTGTATTGTCATCATCGCTGTCAGCAGACCATGAAGGCCTGGTTGCCAGCATTATAACCATGATTAAAGTCAGTGATTTAAAATAAGCCATTATTCCCGAGTGTGACTGTAACGTTTACTGTTGCTACTATTGGCACCTGATTGTACATGTCCTTTGCTTAAGGGTATATATATACATATGCACAAGTAATAAATAACTGTAACTTAGTCACTGTTTCCGCTGTATTTAATATGACCCAGGTCAGAATAACTGTAAATATGGAATTACACTATGGTAATTAAGCTTATGATTTGTTATTTGTGCAAAACAGAATAATAACTTGACGATATGCAAATACTCATGCGATTAACAACCATACTGATAGTAGCGTTACACCTGATACTGCTCGGCTGTGCATCAAGCTCGGAAAAGGATGCGCAGGAGCTGGAGACTCTCTATTTTCCACCACCGCCTGAAACGGCTCGTTTTGTCTACGAGCGTACGGTGCAAACGAGTACGCAGATAGAGAAAAGCAGTTCCCAGGATGATCTTAAAGAGCTGTTAACCGGGGTATCGTTAACCAGCAGGTCAATGTCAAAACCCTTTGATGTTACTGTTTGTAAAGGATTAATCTTTGTCAGCGATACCGTGTTACGCAGTGTCATGGTGTTCGATGTGCCAGGAAAACGATTTTTTGAAATCGGCAAGGAGAAGCCGGGCACCTTGCAGAAACCACTGGGCCTTGCAACCGATGATGACTGTAATCTCTATGTTGCTGATTCATCTTCCAAGCGCATCATGGTATATGACCAGGCCGGCAATTACCTGAAAGCACTTGGCGGGCAGGACTGGTTTGACAGGCTGACGCACGTGGCGGTAGACGCCGAAGGAACGCGTGTGTATGCAGTCGATACAGGTGGTGTAGGCAGTGAAAACCACCACATACTTGTGTTCGATGTCAACACCGGCAAGCATTTGCGTAATATCAGTAAACGGGGGTCTGAACAGGGTGAGCTTAATCTCCCGCGTGATATCGATATCGACGCCAACGGGCGTTTATATGTTATCGATGGTGGCAATTTCAGGGTACAGGTGTTCGATGAGAATGGCGAGTTTGTGCAACAGGTGGGTCAATTGGGTCGGCAGTACGGACAGTTTGCCAGACCCAAGGGTGTGTCAATAGACAAAGACGGCAACATCTATGCCAGTGATGCAGCTCACGGTAATTTCCAGATCTTCAATCCAGAGGGTCGGCTGCTGCTGTTTGTGGGCAACCGGTCGGAGAAATTTGAACGCGCTGCATATATGTTGCCGGCGGGTATCGATGTCGATGAGGATGGCCGTGTTTATATGATCGATCAGTATTTTCGCAAGCTGGACATCTACCGTCCTGTAACCCTTGGAGAGAATGAAGGTTTTGTCGGTGCATGGGCAAAATAACTGGTCGGTATGAATAAAGTAATATATATGCGGATACTAATACGGAAACATATCTAAAGTACTAATCTCAAGCGTATCGAAAGTACTAATCTCAAGACACATCAAAAGTAGTATTTTTAATCACGCTGGTTCGGCTATGATGTTATTCATAAATACAATACATGGTAAACCAGTCATGAATCAGATAAACGCAAGTACAGAGCCGGGTCTGCCCGAGTGGGTCAGCAAGTTTCCTCTACTAAAGGATGTGAATGACCCGGCGTGGGTACAAACCGCTAACCGTGCTAAAGCAGTAACGCTTCCAGCTAACTACGAAGTTTTCCACGATGGCGATCCCTGTGAAAATTATATTTTTGTAGTTGATGGGGCAACACGGGTATACAAGTCTTTCGAGAACGGCAGGGAAATGCTTCTCTACAGGTTACAGGCCGGCGAGACCTGCAGCCTGACAACATCGATATTGCTTGCGGGTGGGAAGTACACTGCCAATGCGATGACAGAAGTTGAAACACGCGCGGTTATTATTCCGATACGGATATTTCACGATACCTTCGACAAATCCAAGGGTTTTCGTGATTTTGTCTGTTCGACATTCGGTGGTCGCATACGTGACTTTATTATGCTGCTCGAATCCATTGCGACGCGCAATGTAGATGTGCGGCTCGCCAGGTACCTGATCGAGAACAAGTCGGAGAATAATTCAGTCGTAGCGTCTCATAAAGTACTGGCATTTGAACTGGGTACCGCCAGAGAAGTCGTGAGTCGTCACCTGAAAGATTTTGAAGCCAATGGCTGGGTAAGCTTGTCCAGAAAAAATATAGAGCTGATTAACCTCGATGAAATGGGTCAGCTTGTTACCGGGCTTCGAGTCTAGCAACGCCATTCAGACATAAGCTGTAATTGTCAGGATTCAAGCTGGCAATGAGTGTCATATTAAATCAATCGCCGACTATGATTTTTTATTAGTACAGCAGGAGTTGGCCAGATCGAAAAGGATATAGAACAAACTCTCGCCAAGGCGCAAAGGTGTTTCGTCTAAGAACAAAATAAAAATTGAAGTTCCTGGCGACCCTGGCGCCTTTGCGAGAGAAATAAAAAAACATCATCTCGCGGAGGCGCAGGGCGCGCAGAGGTGTTCTTGGGTGGGAAATATATTACACACTCTGCGTACTCAGCGCCTCTGCGAGAGAAAAAAACAAATAAACTCTCGCCAGGACGCAAAACCCGCAAAGATGTTCCGTGTAAAACAAATTAACATAGAAGTTCTCTGCGATCCCTGCGCCTCTGCGAGAGACAAAACAATTAACTCTCGCCAAGGCGCAAAGCCCGCAAAGGTGTTTTGGGTAGGAACAAATCAAACATAGAAGTTCCTGGCGACCTTGGCGCCTTTGCGAGAGAAATAAAAAACATCATCTCGCAGAGGCGCTGGGAGCACAGATAAACACGATTGAAGTGTACGAGTTACGGATTAAATACCGTGTTCATATTTAAACCAGCCTGCCCGAAACAGCTTCAAAAACAATTCACCAAAGTTCTCTGGTGAAATACCTTACATCTGACATTGCTAAATGAGCTGATAATTATCAGTTAGTGCTTTAGTCGTACTTAATTTGTGTGTTTTTTAAAAATCAACATGTTACCCGATTATATATCGATTAATTAGATAAATTAGATCAATAAAGTCGTTTTATTGTTCAATCTGGTTGCGCTATTGTTCTTATTCAGGATTGTTTCGCGTTTATCCCTGAGTTGAACCAGATGAATACTACAACAGAAGCTCATATCCCCCGGTGGGTCAAAACATTCCCTTTGTTGAGAGGCGTCAATGATGACGCGTGGGTGGAAGCCGCTAACCAGGCAAAAGAAGTCGTGTTGCCGGCAAAATATGAAGTCTTTCACGATGGTGATGTCTGTGAAAATTATATTTTTGTGATTGATGGCGCAATGCGCGTATACAAATCTTTCGAGAATGGCAGAGAGATGCTTCTGTACCGCCTGCGGGCCGGTGAAGCCTGCAGTCTGACCACCTCGATATTGCTTGCGGGTGGGAAGTATACGGCCAATGCAATGACTGAAGCCAGAACACGCGTGATTGTTATTCCGAGACAGGTTTTTCACGATACCTTTGACCGGTCAAAGGGTTTTCGTGACTTTGTCTGTGCATCATTCGGATGCCGCATACACGATTTTATTATGCTGCTCGAGTCCATTGCGTCACGCAAAGTTGATGTGCGGCTTGCCCGGTACCTGCTCGAAAACAGGTCGGAGGATGATGCAGTACAAGCATCACATAAGGTGCTGGCATTTGAGCTGGGTACAGCAAGAGAAGTCGTCAGCCGTCACCTGAACGAGTTTAAGGCCAATGGCTGGGTGAACCTGTCGAGGAAGAGTATCGAGCTCATTAATACCGATGAAATGGGGCAGCTGGTTGCTGGCCTGCGAACCTAGTGACCATCGATATAGCAAGCTGCAGAGCGTTTTGCTTGCAGTCGATTATGTATAAGCAGCATTTATAGCGGCCATTGCCAGAATGCTGTCAATAAAGAGAGTGGTTGAAAATTATCTGAAAAGTTGATTTAAATCAAATTAACGGACTTTAGAGCGGTGCTCTACACACAATATCCAGCAGAAGTGTGAGTTAGTTACCGTTAATTGTAAGCAGGATGCATTAATTTAATGATCATAACCAGTTATGGTGAAACAATTAATTCTAAATAAGGTGGAGCTATCGTGATGAAAAAAATATGCGTTGACTGGAAGTTTGTGCTGATATGCGCATTCAGCCTTTCCTGGACGGGATATGCCAATGCGGGCGTGGTGGGCAGTAAACATGACTTGACGGCCGGTGGTCAGGCGCAGGCCACGACAACCGCGACCGATGAAGTGTGTGTGTTCTGTCATACGCCACACGGATCAGATGTAAATGCACCTGTGCCATTGTGGAACAAGGTGCTGACTCCCGGTGCTGCTTAT
>CALLCZ010000156.1 GCA_937998645.1 uncultured Gammaproteobacteria bacterium | reverse complement strand
GATACGCTTGAATCGCTGCGCAATGATTTTCCATCGCATCCGGTTTGTCTGATTCTTGGGATGGATGCATTTCTTGGCTTGAAACAATGGCATCAATGGCAGCGAATCCCTGAGTTATGCCACCTCATCGTCACCACCCGGCCCGGTTTCGAGATGAGCGGTGACTTTATCCAGCAGTTGCCTGCCACGCTTGTAACAGATACGTCCGGTTTATTCGAAGTAGCCGCAGGCCGAATCCTGTTACAATCAGTGACACAGCTCGATATATCCGCGAGCCATATCAGGACGATGCTGGCGAAAGGTCAAAGCGTACGTTATCTGCTGCCTGACGAGGTGAACAATAAATTAATGAAGATGGTGAAAAACTGAATATGGGTGTAGATGAAATCAGGGTGCTGGTAATGAATGCACTCGAAGACCTCAAAGCGGAAAATATTGTTGAACTGGATGTGCGCGACAAGACCGATGTCACAGACTACATCATCGTAGCCAGCGGAAACTCAAGCAGGCATGTTAAATCCATAGCCGGTAATGTGGTGATGGAAGCTAAAAAAGCCGGGCACCCGCCCATTGGTGTCGAGGGCGAAACCGATGGTGAATGGATGCTGGTTGATCTTGCTGACGTGGTTGTGCATGTCATGCAGCCCCAGATTCGTAAATTCTATGATCTCGAGAACCTGTGGCAGGTTGATCTCTCCAGGCAGCAGGAATCTTTCTAATCCGTGCATATACACCTGATTGCGGTCGGCCAGAAAATGCCTGCATGGGTTGACCTGGCCTGTGCTGATTTCCTGAAACGACTGCCGCGTGAATTACAGCTCAATACAATTGAAGTGCCGTTGCTCAAACGCGGTAAGAATCCTGATATTCAGCGTATCGTTCGTGATGAAAGCAGAAAGGTACTGGATGCTATCCCGGCAGGGTGCAGCCTGGTTGCACTGGACGTAAAAGGAAGCAGGGTATCGACAGAAAAACTTGCAACCACGCTGGATAACTGGATGCAGCAGGGGCAGGACATCGCGATTGTCATCGGCGGCCCGGACGGCTTGTCGAATGAGTTGCTGCAGCATGCAGACCAGGCAGTGTCGCTATCTGATATGACTTTCCCGCATCCGCTGGTACGCGTCATTATCGTTGAACAGCTGTACCGTGCCTGGAGTATTTTGAACAACCACCCCTACCATAGAGCCTGAGTACGTGAGCCTGAGATTGGTACTGGCCTCTGCCTCACCACGACGAAGGGAATTACTGGAGCAAATTGGTGTTGAGTTTCATGTCCATGCTCTTGATATGGATGAATCCATGCTGCCTGGTGAAACTGTGTTGCAACATGTAAAGCGGCTGGCAATCGAGAAAGCGCGTCTTGGATACGAACAGGTATCACAGCAGAAAAATGATCTGGCCGTGCTGGCTGCTGATACCGTGGTCGAAATCGATGGTGATGTGCTCGGTAAACCGGCAAACAGGCAGCAAGCAGCCGTTTTTTTAACTAGACTTTCAGGTAAGAAGCACAAGGTGCACACGGCTGTAGCTCTGGTTACAGACACCAGTGAACTGACGGAAATCAGCAGCAGCGAAGTCGAGTTTACAACACTTTCTGAACAGCAGATTACTGACTATGTGGCAACCGGCGAACCGCTGGACAAGGCGGGCGCCTATGCCATTCAGGGAATCGCAGCTCAGTTCATCATTAATTTGAACGGCAGCTATTCGGGTGTAATGGGGCTGCCGTTGTATGAAACTGCAAAGTTGTTATCGGCTAGCGCTAGCGGAATTTAATTTTCATATAAAGAAAGAATGCTAACAATGACTATCAGTAAGGAAATCCTGGTCAATATCACACCGCAGGAAACGCGTGTTGCGATTCTCGAAAACGGCATGGTGCACGAGATATATATCGAGCGCCGACGAAGCAAGGGCCTGGTCGGTAATATATACAAGGGAAGGGTGGCACGGGTATTGCCTGGTATGGAAGCTGCATTTATCGAGCTGGGACTCGAGCGTGCGGCTTTTTTGCATGTGTCTGATGTTGCGCAGGCTCGTCAGAATGGCAATGGTGGCGGCATGCCGCATATAAGCCAGGTACTGCGTGAAGGGCAGGAGTTGCTGGTACAGGTCATCAAGGATCCCCTGGGCACCAAGGGTGCACGCCTGACGACCAATATAACCATTCCTTCACGCTACCTGGTGTTTATGCCGAATTCCAGCAACGTGGGTGTTTCATCCCGTATTGGAAGTGACGAAGAAAGAGAGCGTTTGCGTAACATGCTGCTGTCACAGGATGAACGCGCCAAGGATACCGGTTATATCATTCGCACCGCAGCAGAGATTGCAACCACGGAATCGATATCCAGTGACATTGACTACCTGAACCGTGTGTGGGAAGCCGTTAACAACAAGGCAAAAGATGCTTCAGCGGGTACTGTTGTGCATAAGGATCTTCCGTTGTATCTACGTGTATTGCGCGACATGGTCGATGAGGATCTTGAGAAGATCCGCGTTGATTCGAGGGAAACTTACTCAATCATGAAGGAATTTGCGCAAACCTATGTGCCCGAGGTTGCCGATGTTATCGAGCATTACCCGGGCGAGCGCCCGATTTTCGATTTGCATGGCGTCGAGGACGAAATTCAGAAGGGGCTGGAACGAAAGGTTCATCTGAAATCAGGCGGGCATCTTGTGCTTGACCAGACCGAGGCGATGACGACCATCGATGTAAATACCGGTGGCTTTGTAGGCAGCAGAAACCTTGAAGAGACCATTTTTAAAACCAACCTGGAGGCAGCGCAGGCAATTGCGCGCCAGTTACGCCTGAGAAATCTCGGTGGTATCGTTATACTCGATTTTATCGACATGGCCGAAGATGAGCACAAACGCCAGGTGATGCGTGCACTTGAGAAGGCGCTGGAGAAGGATCATGCGCGTACGCAGGTGTGTGAGGTGTCAACGCTTGGGCTTGTCGAAATGACACGCAAAAGAACCCGGGAGAGCCTGGAACATGTGCTGTGCACTGTGTGTCCTACTTGTGAGGGGCGAGGCACGGTGAAATCGGCAGAAACCATTTGCTATGAAATATTCAGGGAAATATTGCGTGAAGCAAGACAGTTTGATGCCCGGGAGTTGCTGGTGCTGGCTTCACAGGATGTAGTGGATCTTCTGGTTGATGAAGAATCCGGCAGCCTCGCTGAACTCGAAGATTTTATCGCTATACCTATCAAGTTCCAGGTTGAGGCCATGTTTACCCAAGAACAGTATGATGTCGTGATTATGTGATACATGTCACCACGCATCATTATTACTTGAAATAAAATCCGCTAATGGGCTGGATAAGAAAAATCCGTATCTGCCTGATTTCTTCTGTGGCAGTCGCGCTGATCGTATTGGCTGTCGCTTTTACTTTGCTGCGTACCTTGCTGCCATATGCAACAGGCTATATTGCAGAGATAGAACAGGGCATTAGTGACCAGATAGGTCTGCCGGTAAGTATTGGTTCGCTCGATGCGGACATGCACTGGTTTACACCAAGACTCAAACTGCTGAACCTGGTTATCTATAAAGAAGATGGCAAGGAACAGCTATTCACACTGACAGAAGCTAATTTCTCACTTGCATACCTGGAATCGGTCAGGTTAATGATGCCAATGGTAGGCGATATCAGTCTGCATGGTGCAGAACTTTTCATCGAACGACACGACAACGGCAAGTGGGTCATTCAGGGATTTGAAGTATACGAGAAACAGTCATCAAAAGACTCGCAAGCGCTGACCGATCTGCTGTTGAATGCAAACATTGCGCTTATCGACAGTCGCGTACACTGGGTCGACTTTACCGGCAGGAGCCGGAACATGGATTTTGAAGGCGCCAGTGTTTTGCTTGAGAATTATCAGGGCAAGCAGTATTTTGAGATTGACGTAGGGCTCCCGCCTGATCTTGGCAAAAGATTGCATGTTGTGGCGGAGCTTGATGGTGATCTCAGGAAGTTTGAAAGTCTCGAAGCAAAATTCCATTTCAGCGGTACCGGGCTGGTATTTGAAAACTGGGTCAGTACAACCAGAATCAAGGAGTTTGTGCATGGTAGCGGAAAGCTGGATACGAATTTCTGGGTTCATATCAATAAAGCGAACATTACGCGTTTTTCTGCGGGTATAAAAGCAACGGACCTGGTTCTTGCGAACATTGATCATCGCAACAAAACATGGTCAGCAGATCGACTGGAAACAAACGTATTCTGGCGTGCTCTGAATCAGGGCTGGCGCCTTGATGTGCGTGACCTGATATTGCAGAAAGATGGCTCTTTATGGAATGAAGTGGCTGATATTGTTGTCGCCAATGATGAAACGGACTGGCGCATTCTTGCCAGTTACCTCAAGCCGGTTGATATCGTACCCTTGCTCCAGGTGCTTCCTGAAGTTGTTGACGTGTCTGCGTTCAGCGATTATCTCGGCTATGTGCCAGAGGGTGAATTTGTTAATTTCGAGGCAATATTCAGTGAAGATGAAATCCCTGATCTTCAGTTGAGTAGCGGATTTACCAACCTGGGTTTGAATATCGCAGATCAGGGCATTGTTCTCAAAGGGCTTGACGGTGAACTGACGGTAGATAGTCACAAGTCGGAATTGCAGCTCGATTCCAGCGATGTGATTGTGAAGGCTGGTGATTTATTCAGGTGGCCGTTACAGCTGGACAGTATCAGTGGCAAGGTGGCGTTTGAGCTTGAAGATGGTGTGTTCAAGCTTGATACGCCGGCGCTGCATGCGAAAAATCAGCACATAGAGACAGTCACGCGGGTGTTTGCAGAAATTTCAGCTGATAACAGGGTCTTTCTCGATATACAGGGCAATGCCGTGAACGGCATAGGTAAAGAGGCTTACCGGTATCTTCCAACGTCTATAATGTCCGATGATCTTGTGCACTGGCTCGATAATGCAATTGTTGGTGGTTATGTTACATCCGGCAGTTTTGTTTTTCGTGGCTTTGCCAATGAATACCCCTTTGACGATAGCCAGGGTGTGATGCAGGTCCTGTTCGACGTCGAAGAAGGGAGGCTGCATTTTCTCGATGGCTGGCCTGATGTGCAGAATGCTTCTGCAACGGTACGTTTCCACAATGCATCATTGTTTGTGGAGAATGGCCGCAGCCATGAAGAAAGTGGCGCTGCGGCGTTGATTTATGCAGGCATTCCCGATCTCAGGGATGCGATGCTACGGGTCTCGGGTAATGTCACCGCGCCGGCCGATGAATTGCAGCAATATATCTGGAACAGTGGGCTGGATCGTACGCTTGGCAGAGCTGTGGAACAATTCCAGGCTGGCGGTCTGGCTGAAATCAGGCTCGAACTCGATGTGCCATTGGGTAAGGACAGAAGAGCCATGGAGGAGCTGCAGGCCAGGGGTGATATCATTTTTAGTGACAACGAGCTGTTTTTTCCCATCGCCGACTATCTTGTGACCGACATCAATGGAAAGATGTCATTTACCACGACGTGCTTACTGGGTGAAGACATTCGCGGTAAATTTTATGGTCAGCCTGTCAACGTAGATGTGCGGCAAAGCGAAGATGAAACAAGCCCTGAAACCCTGTTTCATATCAGCGGGGACTGGGAAGTCGCCTCACTACTCAGGCGATTTAACTGGAGTTATCCTTCGATACTTGACGGAAGCTCGTATTGGGACGTGGTTATGCATGTCCCGCACAAGTCAACTGACTACAACGTCATGTTTGAGGCAACATCCACGCTCGAAGGTGTCAATATCGGTGTTTCAGACATCATTCATAAACCTGCTCAGCAGAGCGTGCCCGTTTCAATAAATCTCAAGATGTTTGGAGATGCGCGCCGGTTGAATGTTTTATCTAACGACAGGCTTGATTTAACAGCAACATTTGATGATGATAATAACTGGAAGTTCGACGTGACTTCTCCCGTTGTCACCGGTAAGGGCGAGTTAAACGCGAATTTTGATATAGATACTACAGGCAAGTTCGATTTTGAGCTTCTCAATTTGTCAGCATTTATCACTGGTGACGGTGCAACGGCGAGAAAATGGAAGTTGAAAGCTTCGAGCATCCCTTCCTTGCGTTTAAAAACAAAAACGCTCGTATGGCGGGACTGGAACTTAAGTAATGTGGCATTCGAGACTGACCATCATTCGCGGGGAATGGTGATAAATAACATAAGCATTAACGACCCGCATTTGCAGGTAACCGGCAAGGGCAGCTGGCTGAGAAGATCGTGGCGCCTGGATGAAGAAACAACTTTAAGCTTCAAGCTCTCAAGTGAAAATATGGGAGATGCGCTGCAGCATTTGGGTTATTCCAGATATGTAGATCAAAGCAAGGCTCAGGCTGAGCTCCATTGGCAGTGGCCAGGGGCACCCTATAGATTTAGCTGGGGATCGTTAACAGGCAATACCAGCGTAGAATTTGAAAACGGGATTGTTTCTAACATTAACCCGGGCACTGGAGGTCGATTTCTGGGGCTGTTCAATCTGCTGCACTTGCCAAAGCGCTTGAGCCTGGATTTTGAAGATGTTTACAAGAAAGGCTTTGTGTTCGATTCGATTAAAGGGACTTATATCTTTGGTGGCGGAGACGCAGTAACGCAGGACACCGAGATAACGGCATCGGCCGCTGATCTGACAATGATGGGGCGGATTGGCGTGGAGGATCAGGATTATGATCTGATCGCTATTGTCAGGCCACATTCATCAGTTGCCACATTAGCAGGTGGCACGTTGATTGCGGGGCCAACGATCGGTGTTGGCCTGATGCTATTGCAGGAGATCTTCGAGATAGATCTTATAGGTAAGGATATACACTCCATAAAAGGTTCATGGAGTAACCCGGTGGTGAAGAGTATGTCCAGCGATTCCGATAAAGAAGAGCCAGAGGACTTGTTTGATGATTTTGAGTAATACCGGGAAAACTGCTACGAAGCTTGCAGCCCAATTTGTTATGATTGCCTTATTGGCCGTTAACACTGCCGGTGCTATGCCTGTTGAAACTGAACTGCATGCCGAGCAGTGGGAACTGTCGAGAAACGGCGAAAGCTTGCTGGGGACCGATGGAATTGCCGAGGTTGTTAAGGACTGGTCTTCAGATAATCGGCAAAAGATTGAGTTGCAGTACCCGGGTGGCGAGGAAGGTGAGCTCTGGGTGCATCAGTTAATGGACTGGCTGGTGTCACTGGGTGTTCCGTCCACAAGCATGGTTGCGGTGCCAGGCAGTGGTCAGGGAGATATAATACGTTTACGAGTCATTAGATCAGGAGAAAAATTCAGGTGAGTGTAGTTGCTGCAGTTCAAATGGCCTCGGGCCCGAATGTAAAAGCCAATCTTGAAGAGGCGGAAAAGCTGATCAAGACTGCTGTTCAGCAGGACGCCGAGCTGGTTGTATTGCCGGAAAATTTTGCCATTATGGGCCTGTCGGAAATGGACAAGGTGGCAATTGCAGAGACAGCAGGTGAAGGGCCAATTCAACAGTTTCTGTCGCAGCAGGCGAGTAAGCACGGAGTCTGGATTGTAGGAGGAACCATACCTCTCGAGTCGGGCGTTGCAGGGAAAGTCTACAGCACCTCGCTGTTGTACAACGATAGCGGCGAGATGGTTGCAAGGTACGACAAGCTACATCTTTTTGACGTACTGCTCGAAGACAGTAATGAAAGTTACAATGAGTCAGAAACGATCGAATCGGGTGATGATATTGTTGTGGTAGATACCCCATTCGGCAAGCTTGGCATGGCTGTTTGTTATGATCTTCGTTTTCCAGAGCTTTTCAGGGCGATGGCTGATGTGGGCATGGAGATGTGCGTGTTGCCGTCGGCATTCACCAGCCTGACTGGACGTGCACACTGGGAGTCGTTATTGCGTGCGCGTGCGATAGAAAACCTGTGTTACATGGTCGCACCCGATCAGGGCGGGTATCATAAAAACGGTCGTGAGACCTATGGCGACAGCATGATCGTCGATCCATGGGGTGTTGTGCTGAATCGGCTGCCACATGGTACCGGTGTCGTGGTTTCGGAAATAGATTTAGAGAAACTGCGAAGAACCAGAAAGAATTTTCCCGCGTTGCAGCACAGGCGCCTGGATTGCAAAATCCCCTATGCCTGATTATTTTCTGGCGCTGTAGTGCATTGTAGTCTTTATCCCATAAATTTGTTTTACCGCAGAGACGCGGAGGCGCAGAGAATGATTAAAGTCGCTCCTACAAACAAACGATACCCTCTGCGTCTCCGCGCCTCTGCGGTGAAATAAAATATTTAAATTTTCCAGCCACTCGTTACTCGCCACTCACCACTGATATCTCACGCAGATATTTGAACAGTTTCCTCGAAGCAGTCGGCGGTTTGTCGGCAGATGCTTCTTTTGCGGCCTGGCGAACAAGGTTGTGAACATGCTGTCGATCAAGGGCTGGATGTTCCCGGATGATTTCTCCGAGTACTTCCCTGTCATTTTCGATAAGCCGGTCACGCCATCTTTCAATTTTTTTGAATTGCGCAGTATTGGTGTCGTTTCTGTGGATGATGCTATTGAGCTGACTTTCAATGCTGTCACTGTCGAATGTGCGCATGAGCTTGCCAAGATACTGCCGCTGTCTTTTAAGTGCACTGTTTGAGTGGATGCGGTGTGCTTCATGCAGTGCATCTTTGAGTTCGTCGGGCAGGTCTATAAGAGCCAGATCCTCGGGTTTGAGTTTCAGTAATTGATCGCTGATGTGCTGTAAAGAATCACAATCACGTTTGCGTTGTGATTTGCTGATCCATTCTTCTTCGGTGTTGTCACCAGTCTTCAAAATCATCTTCTTCGGTGCTATCCACCAGGGTCAGTGTGTTGGTTATGCCGTCATCCTCGAAGGTAACGCTTTGAAGCAGCACCGTTGATGTGAGGTCGCCATTTTTCCAGTGCTCGTATTTTACTGGGATATTGTGGTAGTCGGGAAGCATCCACACATAAATAACCCGGTCTCTTTCGGCTTCCTTAACAAGCGTTTTCAGTGCTGTCATTTTGGTTCCGTTGAATTCGATTGTTTCCTTTCCCAGGTTTTCGATTACATAATGTCTTAGCTCGCCCTTCATAAGCAGTCCGTGCTTATATGAAGCAGATTCCTCATTGGCGTTTATGATAATGAGGGCCTGAATGGAGAGGGGGTCCCATACAGGCTCATCACTGTTTATATGTATTGCTTCGCCCTTGTATAGGCCAGTTACATTTCCGGCCGGTCCTTTTTTCTTGTTGTTGGCCCAGTCGATCTGGTAGCGGACAGTGGTATCCTCCTCGTCTTCGCTATGGTTGTAGTCATGATTGACCAGCAATAGCTGCCCGTTGTCATTTTCGATATCACTGCGTATGTCAACATGGCCATCATAGAGAAACGCCAGCAGGCCTACCGGGTATGAAGAGACCGCCATTGACAGTCCTTTTTCAGTCTGCTCCAGTTTATGAGTTGCCTCCGCCAGGGTAATGCCGAACATCTCCAGAGTGTAATTGGCTTCAAATTTCTGAGGAAGCCCATTTGCCAGCACCGTTACTGGTGTAAAAAGAAATGCCTGGAAAGGGATAAGTATGGCTAATGCTGTTGTGAGAAAGTGAGTTGATTTTCCTTCCATAATACCGGCCTGTGTAAAACTTTGTTGTCCAGTAGGACTTCGTTATCATTAATCTGGAGCCTACCCTCAATAAACCATTCAATCGCCATCGGGTAGATTATATGCTCCTGCTGTAAAACGCGTCCGCGGAGTGTTTCCTCGGTGTCGCCCGGCAGCACAGGAACTTGTGCCTGTATGACCACCGGCCCACTGTCGAGTTCATTGTTGACGAAATGCACGCTTGCGCCATGTACCTGGTTCGACGTTTCCAGGACGCGACGGTGTGTATGCAGGCCCTTGAATTCGGGCAGTAAGGATGGGTGAATATTCAGTATAGCGTTGCGGTAATGACTGATGAATTTGCCACTGAGAATACGCATGAATCCGGCGAGCACGACAAGGTCGGGATTGTATTTGTCAATTTCGGCGATGAGTGCTTCGTCGTAGGCAATGCGCTCGGGGTATGCGTTCTGGTCGATCACGGCTGTATTGATGTGTTCACGCTGGGCGCGTTGCAGTCCCCTGGCGTCGGCGCGGTTGCTGATTACTGCGGTGATGCCGGCATTGATTTGGCCCTGTTTTACCGCGTCAATAATAGCCTGCAGGTTGGTGCCGCTGCCGGAGATCAATATGACGATTGATTTTTGTGTCACGTACGATGGTTGGTGAAATTATTTGAACCTGACAGCAGCTGCGCCGCTGGATGCTTCAACCTGGCCAAGCCGCCATGCCTCGGTGCCGCTGTCATTCAGTGTTTGCACGATGATATCAGCTTCATGTTCAGGCACCACGGCAACCATGCCGATGCCGCAGTTGAAGGTGCGGTACATCTCCATTTGCTCGACATTGCCGTGTTGCTGCAGCCATTGAAAGACGGTCGGCATGTTCCAGCTATCGGTGTCGATAACCGCACAGGTATTCTCGGGAAGCACACGCGGCAGGTTCTCCAGCAGGCCGCCGCCGGTGATATGTGCCAGTGCATGTACGGCTTTGCTGTTAATAATGTCGTTCAGCGCGGATACGTAAATTTTTGTGGGAGCGAGCAGGGCATCAGCGAGTGGTATGCCATTACAATCCTCGTCAAGATTGCTGTCGCTGACCTCGATAATTTTACGTATTAATGAATACCCGTTGGAATGAGGCCCGCTGGATGCCAGGGCTATCAACACATCTCCGGGTTCGACCTTGCTGCCGTCTATCGCATGGTCTTTTTCTACGATACCCACGCAGAATCCGGCAAGGTCATAATCGCCGGCCTGGTACATTCCGGGCATTTCGGCGGTTTCACCACCGATCAGCGCGGCACCGGATTGTCTGCAACCTTCTGCTATACCTTCGATCACATCGGCTGCGATATCAGTATCAAGCGCACCGGTGGCGTAATAGTCAAGAAAAAACAGTGGTTCTGCACCCAGTACCAGTATGTCATTGACGCACATGGCGACAAGGTCGATGCCGATGGTGTCATGTTTACCCAGCTGTATTGCCAGTTTCAATTTTGTACCCACACCGTCAGTGCCAGAAACCAGAACCGGATGCCTGTAGCGGTCAAGCGGCAGCTCGAACAGGCCGCCAAAACCGCCAAGGCTTCCCATCACTCCGGGACGCTTTGTGCTGGCGACGCTGCGCTTTATTTTTTCGACCAGTTCATTGCCGGCATCGATATCAACACCGGCGTCGCGATAACTTAGTGGTTTTTGTTGTTTTTGTTCAGACATAACTGCTTCAGAGGATCTTCAGGTGTGGTATTGTACACGCTCCTGAAGGTCCAAATTAGTATTTTCCGGATTATTGTCGTTCAGTATGAAAACCATTTTATCAGTCAACACCCTGCGGTATACATCTTTAGCAAGCCTGCTGTTCCTGCTGGTCTCAATTGTGCCAGACGCCGGCGCTGTCGTTGTTAAAGATTTGTATGACGTTGAATTTCCAGTGCCTGATCAGAGCAGTCAGGTCCGAACGGCTGTTTTTAGCAAGGGACTGGAGGAAGTGTTAATCCGCGTGTCTGGAAGCCGCTCGATCTTGCAGAATATCGATCCAGGCAATGCATCATCGTATGTGCAGCAGTTCAGCTATGTTGAAGACACGGAAGATGAAAAAACTGCCGGTGCTTCACCGTCAATGAGTGTCTGGTATACATTAAAGATTCAATTCAACGCTGGAAGAATAATCAACTTGCTGCGTGAAAACGGCCAGCCTGTTTGGGGTGAGCACCGTAGCGAGTCTGTTGTCTGGCTGGCTGTGCGTGACGGCAGCAACCGATACGTGCTGAAACAAGGTGATACTTCGCTGTTAAAAGACTCGGTTGAGTTATCTACGAGCAGACGCGGCTTGCCAGTGGTCTGGCCAGACTATGACAGCAAAGACCAGAAACGGCTTCCTTTTGCCGATGTCTGGGCTGCTTTTGGCGAACCGGTGAAAGTTGCGTCAAAACGTTACACCAAAGGACCGGCGATTGTCGGCCGTTTGTCCTGGACCGGCAGTGACTGGAAAGGGGGCTGGTCAGTATTTGTGGAAAATTCCGTCTACAGCTGGTCGTTGAGCGGGAGTGATTATAATACGGTAATCGCCGAGGGTATTGACCTGTCTGCAGACAAGATCGGCCAGCATTATGCTGTACTCGAGCGTACCAACATCACCGAACCCGATTTGCTGGTAGAGATCAATAATGTTGATTCGGTGCAAGCGTATCGAAACATACAAATCTTTCTCGAGGAGCTGACGGCAGTCAGACAAACCCTTGTCGCCAGTGTAGATGAGGGGCGGGTTGTCTTCCGTATCGATCTTCGGGGCGATATTGATGATTTTATAAGACTGGTCTCTACGGACAAAAGGCTTGAACCCATTGTCGATTCTATACAGCCAGGCGGCGATGCAAATCAGCAGACTCTACTGCGTTACAACTATCGCAATTAGCCCGCATTTCTCACCAGGACACTGCATAACACGAGTAATGGCATGAGTATAAAATCCAAAGCTCGATTTCGATCAAATACAGTCTGTTTGGTGGGGCGCTATTTCGTTCCATGTACATCTGTAGTGTCCCTGCGCACGCATGTTGATGAAACACGTCTCTGTGTTTCACCCTTCGGGTGCACAGGCATCCTAATTCGCTCCAGGCGAATTAGTCCTTCAAACCATAGCTATGGCTATGCTTTTCAGTCCAGACGCGCACTCAGAAACACTACAGATGCACCTGAATCCGAAATCCCGGTGAGAAATGCGGGCTAGGCAGGTTCAACGATGATGCAGCAACCTTACCAGCAGCTGCCGCTCACATTCGAGCCTCGTGAACGCTATACATTCAATGCGTTCATTGCGGGGCACAATCAACTTGTGGTTGACCTGGTCAGACAGATGGCCAGCGGCGAGGGTGAAACGCAGATACTGGTCTGGGCTGACAGGGGAAGCGGCAAGAGCCACCTGCTGCAGGCCGCGTGCAATCTCGCATCGCAATCCCGAAAGACGGTGTGTTATTTACCCGCCAGGGAAATCGCTGGCGGTTCAGCGCACATCTTCGATGGCCTCGAGCAGCTCGACATGGTCTGCATTGATGATATCGATGCCATCATGCAATCTGCGGAATGGGAAGAGGGGCTGTTTGATTTGATTAATCGTATCAGGGATGCCGGCAAAAGCATTTTACTTGCGGCTGAGAAATCACCGGAGTCCAGTGATATTAATCTGGCAGATCTGCGTTCGCGTCTGGGCTGGGGCCCGGTTTTTCATTTGTATGATCTCGAAGACAAGGACAAGATTCTGGCCATGCAAAAACGCGCACAGCAGTCCGGCCTGGAAATGACGGATCATGTTGCCAACTACCTGCTGACACATTATCCGCGAGATTTGTTTGATTTGTTCGAGCGTCTGGATCATCTCGATAAAGCTTCCATGGCAATGCAACGCAGGCTGACCATTCCCTTCATAAAATCCGTACTGGAACCATAATTATCACTGGTCAGCTGCATTGATTCGTTTCAACGCAAAGGCGCGAAGACGCTAAGGTCGCAAAGGAAAACTTTTTACTGGGTGTTCTGGTAACAAAACGGGAGTCGCAGGGTGCGACCTACCTCACCGCTAACAGTATGAACAAGTCTGGCTTACCCAACACAACATCAACAAACTCTGCGCCCTTTGCGTCTTCGCGCCTTTGCGTTAGGTCTAAAGCTTGTTACCGGGTTGATCGGCGGCCTGTCTGCTGGCATAGCGTGTGTACAACAGCGTACCGGCAAAAAACAGCATGCTGTTGGCGATGATATACATACCAAACCACATACTTTCCTCTGCGCCCGCATACCATACGCCGGCTACAAAATAGAAGATGGCCAGGTACATCGACCATGCATGCGTGTATATTTTGCCGGCCAGCAGGCCACGAAGTGGGAACATCAGTGGGCCAAGCTGAACGATCAGCATGATAGAGATGGCATGATCGGCTGTTTTATTGATCCACATATGCCAGACATAGATACCGATAACCAGGCCGAAATAGCCGGTGAGCGTGATCCAGTGGGATATTTTTACATTGTCGAGTTGCACCTGATAGTCCGTTAAGCGCCGGAGAGCTTGATTGCGGTCTCTGCTACGCGCTGGCCAAGTGTAAGGCAAAGCGCTCGTTCTTCTTCGCTCAGAGGATGCGTTTCCAGATCATCTGTTAAACGGCTGGCACCATAGGGCGTGCCTCCTGTGCTGGTGCGAAACAGTTCGACCTGGGTGTAGGGAAGCCCGACGATCAGCATGCCGTGATGCAGCAGTGGCAGCATCATTGTTAACAAGGTGGTTTCCTGGCCGCCGTGCAGGCTCGTGCTTGCAGTAAACACGCCTGCGGGTTTGCCGGCGAGCGCGCCAGACATCCACAAAGGACTGGTGTTGTCGATAAAGTGTTTTAATGCAGCGGGCATATTTCCAAAGTGGGTAGGTGCGCCCATGACCAGACCGTCACATTGTTCCAGGTCATCGTTGGTGGCATACAGCGGACCGCTGTCGGGAATGGCATTCTCAACCTGTTCTGACACAGGGGAAACCGGCGGTACCGTACGAATACGCGCCTGCATACCTTCTACCTGTTCAATACCGCGGGCAATTACATTTGCCATTTCGGCTGTTGTGCCGCCAGGGCTGTAATAAAGCACCAGAATTTCAGCCATTACAGGATATCCAGCACTTTTTCCGGGGGGCGTCCGATGACTGCCTTGCCATCATGGACCACAATCGGACGCTCGATGAGTATCGGATTCTCGACCATTGCCCTGATCAGGTCCTGTTGACTCAAATCCGGATCGTCCAGGTTATTTTCCTTGTAGGGCTTTTCATGGGTGCGTATCAGCTCACGCGGCTCAAGGCCGAGCAGGGCCAGCGTCTCCGCGAGCTCGTCATAGCCTGGCGGTTGCTTCAGGTATTCGACGATTTCCGGTGTAACACCATTGGATTCAAGCAGTTGCATGGTCTGCCGGGACTTGCTGCAGCGTGGATTGTGAAATATTTTTACGGCTGATGTCATCTATGTTCTCCTCATACAGCGAGTTAGCAAGCATACTGGATGTGCCAGCCGTATAAAAGGCTTATCTAATATAGGTGATAGTTCTTGACAGTATTTGCACACATTGATAGCGTTTGCATCTATAATAAGCCGAACAAAAATAACTAATCCTTTACTAACCAAAATTCCCGAATCTGGAGAGAGATTTATGATCATGCGAACTACTGCGCGTTTATTTGTTGCCGCTGTCCTGAGCCTTGGACTGATGGCAGGTTGTGCTACCACAGGTGATGATGCCCAAAGTGCTGCTGAACAGGCAATTGCGAACGCCAAGGCTGCCAATGCTGAAGTGGCGGCAATGGGCTATGAATGGCGTGACACAGGTACAATTATCAAAGATGCCGAGAAAGCACTGGCTGACGGTGATTATGATAAAGCCCTGGAGCTTGCCAACAAAGCACTGGCTCAGGCTAACGATGCAAAAGCCCAGGCCGAAGCTGAAAACCAGAAGTTCCTCGACAGGACCGCTGGCGATCTCGATGATTCGATGGCGGCAGGTGCAGGTGCAGGTAGCGATAGCTACACTGTTGTAGGTGGCGATAACCTGTGGAACATCTCAGGCAAGAGCTCTATCTACGGCGACCCGTACCAGTGGCCCCTGATCTACAAGGCTAACCGTAGCCAGATCAAAGACCCTGACCTGATTTTCCCTGGGCAGAACTTTGATATCGATCGTAATGCTTCATCATCCGAAATCGATGCTGCCGTCAACCATGCCAGGACACGCGGTGCATGGTCAGTCGGTGATGTTGAGCAGTCAGACCTGGATTATCTCGCAAAGTAATCCAGCTTAAATACTGATCTGGAAAAGGCCCGTCCGCGGGCCTTTTTTTGTTTAATCTCTTCCTGTCACGATAAAGCAATATGAGCTGCCGTCGCTATTTCATCAGCGGTCGAGTGCAAGGCGTTTTCTACAGGTCCAGCGCTCAACGTTATGCACAATCTCTCGAACTAACCGGTTGGGTACGCAACCTGCGCGATGGCAGGGTGGAGCTGCTTGCATGTGGCGAAGCGTCTGTACTGGCAGAACTGGAAAAATGGCTTGAAATAGGCCCGGAATACGCAAAAGTGACTAATATAGAGGTAATAACGGAAAATCCGTCAATTATCCCGGCCGCATTTGAAGTGCTGCCGACGGTTGTGTAAACCCTGTTAATCAACGAGTCAATCATTATGAATGCAGTCATGGACAAGCGGGAACACCGCAAGCTGGATTTGCATGAGATCCTGAGCTGGATGGAGCAGGATGGTCTGGTTGATAAAGAAAGTGCACACATGCTGCGCACCATTGCGCTGGGTTCCGAATACCACAAAAAACATCCACTGCAGATCATTGCGGAGCGAAACTGGAAACATCCGCAACACGCACACCTGCTGTCGCTGGAAGTGCTAACTGAATGGTTTGCCCGACGCCTGGATTTTCCTTATGCGCGAATTGATCCATTAAAAATCGATGTTGCGTCTGTGACGGAAGTTATGTCCTATGCCTATGCAGCACGTTTTAATGTGCTGCCGGTCAATGTTGATGACACCACCATTACCGTTGCAACTGCACAGCCCTATGACAGGGAGTGGATGGACGAGCTCAGCCGGATTCACAGAAAAGAATTTGACATAGTTATTTCGAACCCGGTTGATATCAGCCACTATTTGCTGGAGTTTTACACGGTATCCAAATCGGTCGTTGGTGCACAGGCTTCCGGCCATCCTGTTGCGGGTAATATTCAGAACCTCGAACAGCTGATGGAGCTGGGGCGTGCGGGTAACCTGGATGCCAATGACCAGCACGTGGTTAATATCGTTGACTGGTTATTGCAATATGCCTTTGACCAGCGCGCCAGTGATATACACCTGGAGCCGCGCCGTGATATGAGCAACGTGCGGTTTCGTATCGACGGCGTCATGCATGATGTTTATCAGATTCCGACCAGTGTTATGGCGGCCGTTTCCAGCCGTATCAAAATTATCGGACGCATGGACGTGGCGGAAAAGCGCCGACCGCAGGATGGCCGCCTGAAAACCCGAAACCATGAAGGCCAGGAAGTCGAATTACGTTTGTCGACCATGCCGACAGCATTTGGTGAAAAGCTGGTGATGCGCATATTCGATCCGGAAGTGCTGGTGAGAAATTACAGGGAACTGGGTTTCGGTGAGCGTGATGATGAAGTCTGGCAGACAATGATCAGCCAGCCAAATGGCATCATCCTGGTAACAGGTCCTACCGGTTCGGGTAAAACCACAACGCTGTATTCAACCCTGAAGCAGCTGGCAAAACCGGAGGTCAACGTATGTACCGTAGAAGATCCGATTGAGCTGGTTGAGCCGAGTTTCAACCAGATGCAGGTGCAAAGAAACATCGATCTCGATTTTTCTACCGGTGTCAGAACACTGATGCGCCAGGATCCGGACATCATCATGATTGGTGAAATTCGCGATATGGAAACAGCGGAGATGGCGATACAGGCTGCACTCACCGGTCACCTGGTGTTATCAACATTGCATACCAATGATGCGCCTTCCGCGATAACCCGAATGCTGGATATCGGCGTGCCGCCGTACTTGCTGCAGTCGTCGATTCTGGGTGTAATGGCGCAGCGCCTGGTGAGGACACTGTGTCCGCATTGCAAGCAGCCTGTTGATATCAGTGATGAGGAATGGAATGCGCTGGTCAAGCCCTGGCGGTCGAAGAAGCCTGACCATGTAATGAGTCCCGTCGGTTGTCTCGAATGCCGAAATACCGGCTACATGGGACGCATGGGCCTATATGAAATGTTTACCTTTACCGGCAAGATCAGAAAGCTGGTAAACGCATCCTGTGATATCTCGGAATTGCGTCAGCAAACCCTGAAAGATGGTTTGACGCCATTGCGTCTCAGCGGCGCCAGCAAGGTTGCGAAGGGCATAACCACCATCGAAGAGGTGATGCGGGTTGCACCACCCCCCCTGACCCAATAGTTCTCGTTCTCAAGATTAGTCCGATTGAGTATACTATGCAGCGCATGATTCACCGGTTTGCATCAGCTTGCGCCGTCGCTTACACAACGAATGATGCAGGAACACCAATACGACTGATCGTATGGTTACAGTTTTTGGATAAGTGTCTGGTACAGGTATATGACGTTTAACACGATTAAGGTTTACTCGACGCGTATGTGCGGTTATTGCAGGGCAGCGGAGCGACTGTTGAGCAGTAAAGGTCTTGACTATGATGTCATCAAGGTTGATGAAGATCCGGCATTGTACGAGCACATGAAGGAAATCTCGGGTCGGCACACCGTGCCGCAGATTTTCATCGGTGATCACCACGTTGGGGGGTTCGATGATCTTTCAGCAATTAACCAGAGTGGTGAGCTGGATAAGTTACTGGCCAATATCTAAAAATACAGACAGCCAGTCAATAATATTTAACGCTGATCCTGAAAGGGTTGGCGTTTTTCATCAGCGGAGATCAAGTGGACTACCTGCCAATTTTTTACCGGATCAAACAACGTGCCTGTCTGGTTGTGGGTGGGGGTTCTGTGGCATCACGCAAGGTCAGCCTGTTACGCAAGGCAGGCGCTGATGTCACGGTGATATCACCTGAACTGTGTGATGAACTGGAGAAGCTGGCGTCATCGAAAGCTATCCGCTACCTGAACCGTCAATACGAAAAGCGGGACCTGGATGGCTGTATGCTGGTTATTGCGGCAACGGACCAGGCTGATGTCAATGAGCAGATATCTGCAGATGCGATGTCACGCAATATTCCCGTGAACGTGGTTGATAATCCGCACCTGTGCGGTTTCATTATACCCTCCATTATCGATCGCTCCCCGGTGCAAATCGCGGTATCGACAGGCGGCTCATCGCCGGTGCTGGCCAGGTTGATACGCACACGGCTGGAGGGTTTGATTCCCGCTGCTTACGGCAAACTGGGGGCGTTGGCCGAGGCTTTTCGCGACCAGGTAAAAGCGGCATTCCCCAATGTCGAACAACGCCGCCATTTCTGGGAATCTATTCTGGAAGGCACGGTCGCTGAACAGGTGTTTACCGGTCATGATGCTGAAGCGAGGCAAATGCTGCAGGCAGCCATTGAGCAGGGCTCTGAATCACCCGAATTAGTCGGTGAGGTTTATCTTGTTGGTGCAGGCCCTGGCGACCCGGATCTGCTGACCTTTCGCGCCTTGCGTCTTATGCAGAAAGCAGATGTGGTTGTTTATGACAGGCTGGTTTCGCCGGCGATTATGGATCTTGTCAGGCGTGATGCCGAGATTGTCTATGTCGGTAAAGAGCGTGACAGGCACACCATGAAGCAGGAAAACATCAATCAGCTGCTGGTGCGCCTGGCGAAAGAGGGCAAGCGCGTGCTGCGTTTGAAAGGCGGTGACCCGTTTATTTTTGGCCGCGGCGGCGAAGAAATAGAAACACTGGCGCAGGAAAACGTGCCGTTCCAGATTGTGCCGGGCATAACCGCTGCAAGCGGCTGTTCCAGTTATGCGGGTATTCCACTGACACACCGCGATTACGCCCAGTCATGCGTGTTTGTCACCGGGCACCTCAAAGATGGTTCAGTGGACCTCAACTGGAAAGCGCTGGCACATCCCAACCAGACAGTGGTGTTCTACATGGGGCTGCACGGCGCACCAACCTTGTGCAAAGAGCTGGTGGCGCATGGATTGCCAGCCGTTACGCCAGTCGCGCTGGTAGAGCAGGGGACAACACCGCAACAACGTGTTTTTACCGCCACCCTCGAGACGCTTCTGGAAGTGATAGCCAATGAAGATATTAAACCACCAACACTGATTATTGTTGGCGATGTTGTTAAACTTCATGGCAAGCTCAAGTGGGTCAAAGAACATCACGCAGATGATGCCGAAGGTGTATTTGCCTATAAAAACTGATATTGTCGGTTCAGCTTGGGAATCGACCCTGAAAATGTTCAAAAACAGTCTTACCTGTAACAAATAAAGCAAAATTCTGAAATTCATATTATGAAAAATTCAAATAAACTCATTTATATCATCAGGCTGTTATTGCTTACTTCATTCTTCATGTTTCCGGCCATGCAGGCATGGTCAGAAACGCGTTATGTCAGTGATGAGCTCAGTATTCCGATGCGCACGGGTGCATCCAACAAGCATCGCATTGTCTATTTTCCTAAAAGCGGCACTCGATTGACTATCAAGGAAACCAGCGAAGATGGTAATTTTGTACATGTGACCAGTCCTGGCGGTAAAGAAGGCTGGGTCGAAACACAATATTTGATGAAACAGGCCAGTGCTCGCGACCGTATTGTTTCGGTTAGTAAAAGGCTGGAGCAATCCAGGGCACTGGAAAAAGAACTCAAGCAGCAGGTGAAGGAACTGAATGCTGAGAACAGGGAACTGACTGAGCAACTAAAGCAGAGTCAGAGAGAAATCAAATCACAGGAAAGCAGCATGGAAAAACTCAAACGGATATCGGCAAATCCTGTTGCGCTGGCCAACAAAAACAAGACACTGGAAGATCAGGTGAGCAAGTTAACGGCATCAAACAAGATGCTAACAGAAGAAAATGACATGCTTTCTAATGCAAGTGCAAAGGACTGGTTTATTCTCGGCGCCGCAGTGTCATTGGGAAGCCTGCTGTTTGGTTTGCTGATTACCCGTATCAACTGGAAGCGCAAACGCCACAGTTGGGGTGATTTCTAGCCTTCGCAGTTCACAGTCAGTTATATGGATCGAGTTCAGATAGCCGCAAAAAACGCCAACGGCGCGAATTTATGAATTTTGCATTGAACACTCGCATATTTGGCGTGCTTTGCGGCTAAAGATTGATGCTGCGCACAGCACACCCCTCGGTCCTTTTCATCACTTGAAGCCAGCGTCAAGCATAACAAAAATCTATTCACGCATAGAAATTCTCTCTGTAACCATACTCCTGGAATATGGAGAAAATACCCTGAAACAGGTATAGTATGCCTCCCTGCGCACGGGCTAGACTTCTGGCGCACGAAAAAAGAATCTCTATGCTGGTCTATCACGTTGATTAGGCTGGTATTTTCAAAACTGGCACGTCCCTTTGGAGGAAAAAGATGTCGGATATAGTTGCAACCAATCAGACGATTCTGGTTGTTGGCGGTGGCATCAGCGGCATGACTGCTGCGCTCGAAGCTGCTGAAGTCGGCAAGCAGGTAATCCTGATTGAAAAAAGACCATTCATAGGTGGACGGGTTTCCCAGCTCTACAAATATTTTCCTAAACTGTGCTTCCCGACATGCGGGCTGGAGATCAACCAGCGCCGTATGAATGCAAACAAGAACATCACGGTCCTGACCATGTCAGAAGTGACGAATCTTCAGGGCGAAGCAGGCAACTATACCGCGACAATAAAAATCAGTCCTCGCCACGTCAATGCGAATTGCACAGCTTGTGGTGCCTGCGCTGATGCTGTTGAAGCCGAGTTCGACAATGAATTCAACTACAACATGGACAAGCGTAAAGGCGCCTACCTGGCGTACAACATGGCACAGCCGCAGCGTTATGTGATTGATCCCCGCATGATCGGCACAGACGATGCGCAAAAAGCAAAAGATGCCTGCAAGTTCGATGCTGTCGACCTGGATATGCAGGAAGAAACCATTGAAGTTAAAGCGGGCGCGGTTGTATGGGCAACCGGCTGGCGTCCATACGATGCCAACAAGATTCAGCCTTATGGCTATGACCGCATTGATAACGTCATAACCAGTGTCGAGTTCGAGCGCATGATGGACCCGTTCGGTCCTACCGGTGGCAAGCTGGTGCGTCCATCCGACGGTAAGGAAGCGAAGAACGTCGCATTCATCCAGTGCGCCGGTTCACGTGACCGCAACTATCTCAAGCACTGCTCACGCATCTGCTGCATGGCTTCGTTGAAGCAAAGCACCTACGTCTCTGAAAAATACGGTGATGAAGCCGAAGTTTCAATTTATTACATAGATATCCGTGCAATCGACCGTTTCGATGATTTCTATCAGCGCGTACAGGACGATCCAAACGTCAGTTTCATCAAGTCGAAAGTTGCCAACATTGTTGAAAACAAGGAGAACGGCAATCCGACATTGAATGGTGTCGATACCGAAGGCTATAACCGCTATGCCAATGAGCATGATCTGGTTGTGCTTGCTGTTGGTATGGAACCAAGTGTTGATAAGGACACATTCCCGATTGAAATAAAAGTGAATGATGAAGGCTTTATCGAGCAGGACGAAGCCAACGGTGGTGTATTTGCTGCCGGTTGTTCATCTGATGCGCTGGACGTAAACCGCGCAGTACAAAGTGCAACAGCATCCGCATTACGTGCCATCCAGGTCGTTAATCGCGTAGCTCAGGCGGAGGGTTAATTCATGGCTGATGAAATGAAGATTGGCGCATATATTTGCAACGGTTGTGGCATAGGTGACCGGCTTGATTCCGGCCAGCTGGAAACAACAGCGACTCGTGACGGCAAGGCACAGGTTTGCCAGCAGCACGATTTTCTCTGCAGCGAAGCCGGTGTCAAAATGATTCAGGATGACATCGACAACGAAGGCGTTAACCGCGTTGTTATCGCTGCCTGTTCGCGTCGTGCAAAAACAGAAGCATTCAACTTTGAAAATGTATCCATCCACCGCGCCAACCTGCGCGAAGGTGTTATCTGGGTGCGCCCTGACACCGATGAGATGACAGAAACCACGCAGGAAATGGCTGATGACTACATCCGCATGGCCTGTGCCGAAGCCAAGTACACCAAGATTCCCGAAAAGAGTGGCGAGCAGGGCGTTAACAAGAATATCCTGATCGTCGGCGGTGGTGTAGCCGGTATGAAGGCTGCACTGGAAGCTTCCAAGGCGGGTTATCCCTGCGCCATCGTTGAAAAAAGCGGGGCACTGGGTGGTGCTACAGCGCAGCTGTACAAGACGATCCCGACAAAAGCGCCTTATACCGATCCGCAAGATAACTTTGTTGATGAAATGGTCGCTGCAGTTGAAGCGGACAGCAACATTACGGTTTATCTGAATTCGACCACGACCAACATCGCCGGTGCACCAGGTCGATTTGCAGCTGATATCAGCGCTGAAAGCGGCAGCACTGAAACCAAAGAATTTGGTGCCATCGTCCAGGCCAGTGGTTTCAAGCCTTATGATGCCAGCAAGCTGCCCGAATTTGCCTACGGCAAGAACAAGGATGTCGTTACGCAGATGGAACTGGAAGTACTGGCTAAAGCAGCCGACGGTGGCGCGATCAAGCGCCCATCCGATGGCAAGGAAGTATCCAGCGTACTGTTCATTCAGTGTGCCGGCCAGCGCAGCAAGAAAGAAGGTCATCTCGAGCATTGCTCCGGCTACTGCTGCAGCGCCAGCATCAAGCAGGCCATGTACTTCAAGGACCAGAATCCAGCTATCGATACCACGGTGCTTTACACCGACCTGCGCACACCGGGCGCCGGTGGTGAAAACTTCTACCGCAGCGGCCAGCAGAAAGGTGTGATCTTTACCAAGGGCATAGCTTCTGAAGTCGTTGACGGCTCCAACCCGACCGTCAAGTTCAAGGACCTGATTCTGGACGAAGAAAACGACCTTGAAGTTGATATGGTGGTTCTGGCAACCGGCATGGTACCGAATTCCGGCCAGCCCACGCGTGCTGAACTGACCGATCAGGACAATGAAGATGCGGCATCAGAGAAGGCCGGTGAAGAAGTCGAGATCAGAGTTGATGTCGAATCTATCCTGAACCTTGACTACCGCCAGGGTAAAGACGTACCGCATATGGCAAACGGTTTTGCAGATTCGCACTTTATCTGCTTCCCGTATGAAACACAGCGTACCGGTATTTACACAGCCGGCCCGACTCGTCGCCCGATGGATTCCTACCAGGCTATGGAAGATGCAGTGGGTGCCGCAATGAGAGCAATCTCGGAAGCAGAAAACGCCGGTCTTGGTAAAGCTGCACATCCGCGTGTTGGCGATCTGAGTTTCCCGAGCTTCCGTAAGGAAGGTTGTACGCAGTGCAAGCGCTGTACCGTTGAGTGCCCGTTCGGTGCGATCAATGAGGACGAAGAGGGTTACCCAATATACAACGAATCACGTTGTCGCCGTTGCGGTACCTGCATGGGTGCCTGTCCGGTACGTGTGATTTCGTTCGAGAACTACTCGGTCGACACCGTTGGTCAGCAGCTCAAGGCTGTCGATATTCCTGATGAGTTCGAAGAAAAACCACGATTCCTGGTGCTGGCCTGTGAAAATGATGCGTATCCTGCACTGGATATGGCTGCACAGAACAAGCTGGAATACAGTGCATTTACTCGAGTTATTCCAGTGCGTTGCCTGGGTTCGACCAGCCTGAGCTGGATCACGGACTCACTCAACAGCGGTTTTGACGGTATCATCCTGATGGGTTGCCCGAGTGGTGACAACTATCAATGTCACTTTGTGAAAGGTTCATTGATGGCCCAGGAACGTATGTCCAAGGTTGGTGACACGCTCGAGACACTGAACCTTGAAAAAGAACGTGTACAGACTTTTGAGATTTCGATTACCGATATTCATAAAGTACCGCAGATCATTAACGATATGGCTGAGACGATCGAACAGATCGGCATGAGCCCATTCAAGTTCTAAGGAGCCAATACCATGAGTGATACGAATACAGGTATGGTCGAAAAATACCGCAATAACTTCCTCAAGGAAGTTGAAGCCAATGTCGAAGAAGGCGAATGGGTGAAAATGTGCATGCAGTGTGGTGTATGTTCAGGCTCATGTCCGCTGGGTCCGCACTGGGATCATCCTCCACAGGAACTGTTCATGATGATTCGTGCCGGCAAGCGCGATGAAGTGCTGGAGTCAACTTCCATGTGGATGTGTACTTCATGCTACAACTGCATCGTACGTTGTCCGCGTGAACTGCCTATTACACACATCATGCACGGTCTTGCACATTACGCTACCCGACTGGGTATCGAGCCGAAGAATCAGCCGACACGCAAGTTTGCACAGCTGTTCTGGAATAACCTGGCTAAAAACGGCCGCGTGAATGAATTATGGCTGGGCGTTAATCTTTACTTCATGGATGGTTTTGTGAATGGTATTAAAGTTGCCCTGGGTATGGCCGGTATTGGTCTGGGCATGCTCAAGGCAAAACGTCTGAGCCTTAAAGAGCTTGTTGGCGGCCACACCGTGAAAGACAAGAAAGGTTTCCAGGCAATGATCAAGAAAGCGCAGGAGCTGGAAGCAGCTCGTGTTGATAACTAAGCAGGTATTAGAACATGGCTAAAGAATATTCCTTTTATCCCGGTTGCTCTTCACAGGAAGGCGCATCATCTTCTAACTACCTGAAGTCAGTAGAGTCGATGTGTGACGTGCTGGATATCAAGCTGAACGTGATACCGGACTGGAATTGCTGTTCCGCATCGATCGGTTACTGCGGTGGTGGCGAACTGCCTCGCCTGGCACTGTCTGCACGCAACATTGCTTTATCTGAACAGCATAATGCCGGGCAGGATATTGTCGCGACCTGTGCAGCTTGCTGGCTTGCTACCAAGGAAACCCAGGAACGTCTGGAAATGGATGCTGACCTGATGGGCGAGACCAATCAGGCGCTGGCAGAAGCGGGCCTTAATCTCAAAAACGAAAACAAAATCCGCCACATGGTCGAAGTCCTGATAGAGGACATTGGCTACGAAGAAATGGGCAAGCACGTGAAGAAGCCGCTCGACGGTCTCAAGATTGCGGGCTATGTCGGATGCCAGACCAACCGTCCGTTTGGTATTGAAGGCGAGTCTTTCGAAAATCCCAAGTACCTCGACAAGTTCATCGAAACCATGGGCGCCGAGCCCGTTGAGAAGTATGACAAGAAAGTATCATGCTGTGGTGGGGCGCTGGCA
>CALLCZ010000155.1 GCA_937998645.1 uncultured Gammaproteobacteria bacterium | reverse complement strand
TTAGTCCTGTCGAGCCCGGACGGCGAGTCAGGACGGCCCGTAGGCAAAGACGAATGCCTCGGGGACCCGAAGGGCAAACGTTTCGGGGCGGCGTTCTTTTGGTTACTTTTCTGTCGCTGTTGACAGAAAAGTAACTCGCCTTCGGGGCGAAACAAAATGCAATTAAAAAGCGATTTACTGAAATTCACAGCTAATGCCGCTTCTGCGGAATAACCAATAAAACCTCTGCGTACTCCGTGCCTCTGCGGTTCAAATAACCCTATGGCCGGTCGTCTGCAACTTCTTCTTTAGCAACAACCAAAAAGTCCTGCTTGTGTATATTCAGTGCCATCAATGTGCTGCTGGCAACATAGATGGATGAGTAGGTGCCCACTAAGACACCGATGATCAATGCGAATGCGAAGGCATGTATCACTTCACCGCCGAAGATAAACAGTGCGGACAACACCAGTAAAGTGGTCAACGATGTCATCAAGGTACGCGACAGTGTCTGGTTGATCGACAGGTTGAGGATTTCCACAGGTGTGCGCTTGCGTACGTTGCGGAAGGTTTCACGGATGCGGTCAAGCACGACCACGGTGTCGTTCAGCGAGTAACCGATTACGGCCAGCAGTGCCGCCAGCACGGTCAGGTCAAAGTCCATCTGGGTAATTGAAAACACGCCCACGGTAATAATTACGTCATGCACCAGTGCAAGAATAGCGCCGACAGCTGATTTGAACTGAAAACGAAAACTCACATAGAGCAGAATGCCGCCGAGTGCGACCAGCATGGCGAGGCCGCCCTGGTCACGCAGCTCTTCACCCACCTGCGGGCCGACAAACTCAACGCGGCGCATCTGGATGTCCTGGTCGGTGTTCTTTTGCAGGATAGCCAGAATCGCGTCACTCAGGCCGGCTTTGTTGATGTCCTGGCGCGGCGCAATGCGAACCAGGATATCTTTTGCGGTGCCAAAGTGCTGGACCTGTGCATCATTGAATCCGTTTTCTGCCAGTGTGGCCCGTATCGGGCCGATGTCCACTTCCGATTCATAGCCGGCTTCGATCAGGTAGCCGCCGGTGAAGTCGATACCGAAGTTGAGGCCCCTGGCGAACAGGCTCCCTATCGATATGACGATGAAAATAAGTGATACAACAAGCGCAATCTTGCGCTTGCTCATAAAGTCGATTGTCGATTTACCTTGTAATATTTGCATAATGAGATCCTGTTATATCGACAGCTTTTTAACGTTACGTCCACCGTAAATCAGGTTTACGATAGCGCGCGTACCTACGATGGCGGTGAACATGGAGGTAATGATTCCGATGCTGAGCGTGACGGCAAAACCTTTTACCGGTCCCGTACCAAGACTGAACAGCACAATAGCTGCCAGCAAGGTGGTGACATTGGCGTCGGTAATGGTGCTGAACGCTTTTTCATAGCCGGCATGAATACTCGCCTGGGGTGAATTGCCATTACGAATTTCTTCACGTATGCGCTCAAAGATAAGCACGTTGGCATCCACGGCCATACCAACCGTGAGCACGATACCTGCAATGCCCGGTAATGTCAGTGTGGCCTGCAGCAGCGACAATATGGCGACGATGAACACCAGGTTGGCAGTCAGGGCCACATTGGCGATAAGGCCAAATGTCTTGTAGTAAATCGCCATGAATACCAGCACCAGTGAAAAACCAATCATGACAGACCGGAATCCCTGGGTGATGTTGTCCTTACCCAGGCTTGGGCCTACGGTACGTTCCTCGATGATTTCAACCGGTGCACGCAGTGAACCGGCTCTCAGCAGCAAGGCAAGATCACGTGCTTCCTGAGATTCCAGGCCGGTAATCTGGAAGCGCGAGCTGAACTGTTCCTGGATGGTCGATACGTTGATGACTTCTTTTACGGTGGTGCGTTTTTTAACGACTTCATCACCCACCTGTTTGCTTTCCACCTTGTTTTCGATGAAAACAACCGCCATCGGTTTTTTCACGTTTTCCCGGGTGGTTTCACCCATTTTCTTCGCGCCTTTGCCATCGAGACGAACAGAAACCGCGGGCACACCCTTTTGCTGATCGATGGTTGATGCGGCATCAATAATCTGGTCACCGGTTACGATTACGCGGCGTTTGAGTAATACCGGGCTGCCGTCACGCTCATGGTAAAGCAATGCATTGAGAGGGATGCGGCCGGATTTCTCGGCATCTTCCCAGTCTGTTCGGGTACCTTCAGCCAGCCTGAATTCAAGCGTTGCCGTTGCGCCAAGGATCTTCTTTGCACCTGCGGTGTCCTGTATACCCGGCAACTGCACCACGATTCGCGAGTCACCCTGCTGCTGTATTACAGGTTCTGCAACACCCAGTTCGTTAACTCGGTTGCGAAGCGTAATAATATTCTGCTGCAAGGCCGCCCTTTTTTCATCGCGGATAGCAACTTCTGTCAGCTTCGCGTGAATCGCAAGGTTCTTCTCATCCATTGCGAAAGCCAGTTCCTTGAACTGGTCTTCCAGGCTGTCCATTCCCTGGTAAATATTATCAGCATCGCGAAAGGTGATATGTAATCCGTCTTCATCACGCGTAACACCACGGTAACGAATTTTTTCGCCCCTCATGTGGCTGCGTATATCGGATAGCAGGCTTTCTTCCTGGCGCTTGATTGCTGCCACCATGTCGACTTCCATCAGGAAGTGAACGCCACCGCGCAGGTCCAGGCCGAGGTACATCGGCGCGGCGTTGAGCGCACGCAGCCAGCCCGGAGTGGCCGGCGCCAGGTTCAGGGCGACGAGGTACTGTTTTCCAAGGGATGACTTCATTACGTCGGCAGCCTGTAACTGGATGTTCTCGTCATCAAACCTGATCAGCGCCCTGCCTTCGATGATCTCTGAAGACTTGATATTGATGTTGCTGTTGCCGAGTGTTTGCTCGATCAGCAGCATCTCTTCCTGGGTTATTGATGTTGTACGGTGTGACACCTGTACCGCGGGGTCTTCGCCAAATAGATTTGGCAGGGCATATATAGTGCCGAAGACAAGCGCTACGATGAGCGCAATATATTTCCATACTGGATACTGATTCAGCATTGCTGAGACCTTAATGTTTTATTAGTTTTATATTGTCAGGAGACTATAGACTATTCTTTAGCGCCTGACTGTTCCTTGATCGTGCCTTTAGGCATGACTGCCTGTACCGAATTCCTCTGTACCTGGATGGATACATCCTTGCTGATTTCCAGCGTAATGAAGTTTTCGCCGACATTGGTGATTTTTCCGAGCAGACCGCCTGTGGTCACCACTTCCTCGCCTTTCTGCAGCGCTGAAACCATTTCCTTGTGCTGTTTATGGCGCTTGCTCTGCGGGCGGATCAGGAAGAAATAAAACAGTACGATCAGGCCGATCGGCAGAATCATGGAGGCCAGTGGATCCCCCGCCGGTCCTGCTGCAGGCGCGCCATTGGTGGCCCATGCATCAGAAACAAAGAGGCTCATTAAAGCGGGTCCCCAGAATTTATTGCCACAGAATATTTTCTTAAACAAAATCTATCTCCTATTTCACCTGTCGCCCGAATCATGCCCGGAGCATACCGGGGGATTGTTGATAGCAGGCGTATTTTCAAAAGGCGCTATTATGCCATAGTTGGCGCGTTTGCGCGCCAACAGGAACGAGGGGCGAGTAACGAGGGACGAGGAAAAATCTGGGTTGTACCGAGGATTCCGCTGTGCTGTAAAGACCGGGTAGCTTTTGCCGGATTGTGATCACCCTTTACCCAGGCTTCTACGAATCTACATCCCTCGTTACTCGCTACTCGTACCTCGTTCCTTGCGGAAAAAATAGAATTCAGTCATAGGCCCGCATAAGCAAAGCGTTGCCCTTCGACAGGCTCAGGATGAGCGGATAAAGATGTTGCCGGGAACGGCAGAGCCTTATTCCGGACTACTGCCTGTTACTTCCCTCGTTACTCGTCCCTCGTCCCTCGCCACTCGCGAAGCGTTACTAAGCTTCGCGTTGCTGCATCGCGTAAAATTCATTGGCGAATTGATCGAACCTGTTCAATTCTATGGCTTCGCGTATGCTCCGCATTAAGTCCTGGTAATAGTGTAGATTGTGAATCGTATTAAGCCGCGATCCCAGAATTTCACCGCATTTGTCCAGGTGGCGTAAATATGCGCGGCTGTAGTTGCGGCATGTGTAGCAACTGCAATGCTGATCAACCGGCCGTGTATCGTCCTGGTACCGGCTGTTGCGGATTCTGAGAATGCCCTCGCGTGTATAGAGAAAACCGGTTCGCGCATTACGGGTCGGGATCACGCAATCGAACATGTCGACACCGCGACGCACGGCTTCGACAATGTCTTCCGGTTTGCCCACACCCATTAAATAACGCGGCTGGTTTTCGGGCAGATGCGGGATGCTGCACTCCAGTATGTGGTTACGCTCATCCTCAGGTTCTCCCACCGAGAGGCCACCGATGGCGTAGCCGTCAAATCCCATTCCGGTAAGTCCTGTAGCAGACTGTTCCCTCAGGTCTTCATACATACCGCCCTGAACGATGCCAAACAGTGCTGATGCATTGCCCTCGTGCGCCCGTTTGCTGCGCTCGGCCCAGCGCATGGATAATTGCATTGAGGACTCGGCCTGCTCACGCGTGGCCGGATACGGCGTGCATTCGTCAAAAATCATGACGATATCCGAGCCCAGGTCTCGCTGCACCTGCATAGACAGTTCCGGGGTGAGTTCGATGCTGGCGCCATCGACCGGTGACTGGAACACCACGCCCTGCTCGGTGATCTTGCGCATTTTCGCGAGGCTGAATACCTGGAAGCCGCCCGAGTCAGTCAGTATCGGTCCCTGCCAGTGCATAAAGTCGTGCAGGTCGCCGTGTTTCCTGATGACATCCGTACCTGGCCTGAGCATTAAATGGAAGGTGTTGCCGAGAATAATCTGTGCACCAAGTTCCGTGAGCTCTTCCGGCGTCATCGCCTTGACGGTGCCATAAGTGCCCACCGGCATGAAGGCCGGGGTTTCGACCACGCCCCTGTCAAACGTCAGTCGCCCGCGCCGCGCAATTTTATCATTGTTGATTAAGTCAAAATACATCAATAAGTTACAAATTATATTTAATGTTAATTATAATATTTGTGCGTGCACGTCGCTATAGTTCTTGTGTTTGTAAAACCGATTATTACTCTCGCAGAGACGCAGAGCACGCTAAGGTTTTCAGTGATTTTTACCAATAACAATTTAATACTCTCTGCGCTCACTGCGCCTCTGCGAGAGTAAAATATTGATATAATCTCGCCAAGGCGCCAAGCACGCAAAGTTTTCAGTGTTTTTTATCAATAACAATTTAATACTCTCTGCGCTCCCTGCGCCTCTGCGAGAGTAAAATATTTATATAATCTCGCCAAGGCACAAAGCTCGCAAAGGATTTTTTGGGTTAACAAAATATCGCTTTTGATTTTCCTGGCGTACGTGGCGCCTTTGCGAGAGTAAAAAAATGTTACTTATTATCTCTCGCCAAGGCGCAAAGCACGCAAAGGTTTTCAGTGTTTTTTTACCCGGGAAAATAACTTAGTACTCTCTGCGTGCTCTGCGCCTCTGCGAGAAACAGATTCTATTCGCTGTTTTATTCAATAAACATCGCGTCGCCATAGCTGAAAAAGCGGTATTCCTGTGCAACAGCGTGTTGATAGGCACGCATTGTAGTTTCATAACCGGCGAATGCACAGACCAGCATTAGCAGGGTGGATTCCGGCAGATGG
>CALLCZ010000154.1 GCA_937998645.1 uncultured Gammaproteobacteria bacterium | reverse complement strand
ACTACCGCAGTGCACACATATCTTTGCATTATTCTTTATTTCTTCTTTACATAGTTTACATTGACTATCTTGACTCATGATCAGTAGAACCTAAGAATAAAGCATTGATTGAACCACACAATTTACAGGACACTTTGAGTGGGTAAAGGGGTCTACCCCCTTTAGTTACGTCCCCTTTAACGGTTTTCGCTACGTCCACTTTAACGGTTACGCCCCCCTTTAATGAAAGCCACCACTATGATTCTGCCGCTTCACGCACACGCTCCTGGCGCTCTTGCTCTTCGGCAAATGCCGCTTTAATTTCCTGCATCACCACATCCACATCAGCAGCTTGCGTACTTTCCTCAAAGCGCCCTGTTAGTTCGACTTCTGGATGCAATTCGCCGTCTTCAAAAAGTGCCCAGATGTCTTTGGCGTATTTGGTGTCGAGCAAGTCTGGTGCGTACTGACCGTAATAGGCAGTCATATTGTTAACGTCCCGTTCCAGCATTGCCTTCGCGTTGTTATTGCCCGCCGCATCCACCGCCTGGGGCAGGTCGATGATTACAGGGCCATAATCATCGACCAGCACGTTAAATTCTGACAGATCGCCATGCACTACACCGGCGCAAAGCATGCGCATCACGTATTTCATAACAACGGCGTGGTCTGCCAGCGCTAGCTCGGTGGTCATGGAGACATCGTTCAGGCGTGGAGCCACATGGCCTTCGTCATTGGTAATCAATTCCATCAGTAAGACACCGTCAAAACAACCGTAGGGTTTGGGCACACGTACGCCGGCATTGGCCAGACGATAGAGTGCATCGACTTCGGCATTTTGCCAGGCTTCTTCCTGCTGAATACGGCCATATTTGGAGCCTTTCTCCATGGCACGGGCGCGGCGACTATTGCGGCCCTTGCGACCTTCCTGATACTCCACTGCTTTTTTGAAGCTGCGTTTATTGACTTCTTTGTATACTTTGGCGCAGCGGATCTCGGCCCCGCAACGCACCACATAAACCGTGGCTTCTTTGCCGCTCATCAGCTGGCTGATGACTTCATCCACCAGGCCATCATCAATCAGCGGCTGAATGCGTTTTGGAAATTTCATAGCGCATTTTACACCTTAGCTGAATTAAAGGGGGTTACAGGTTAAATCAATCAATAAACCGGGTCAGTGAAAATCATGGGGTCAGACTCCACGATTTATTAATCTGAGATGAATCAACGAGTCTGACCCCTTGATTCTTTGTTAGGTTGCGCGTTCATATCCTGTAACTTTATTTAACCCATAAACTACCAGCCACCAAAAATATATATTGAGTCCTACGAAGACCGTATATGTAATTATGGTATATGCGCGTACTGGGTCCGCAAAGCCAATTTCTGTAAAAACGCTTTCGCTAGTTAGATAAAATATCATTCCAATAATAATACTATACAGGTTTATTCTTACGCTTATAGGTACTGATAAACAGATCACACGTAAAACAAAAGAGTTAGAGTCATCGGCACCATTTGCCTCAAAGGCTTTTATGCAGCCAAATATATTTATGACGCTTAAGACAATTATTTCAGAATAAAAAACCCAATCACGTACTACACCCCACCAAAGTGCATAATATGTAGAAAACAATATGAGCAAGAAAGATGCTAATAAATAATGCATGCCAGTTCTTTCTGGCATGTTATTTAGAGATAACTGCTTTGCTAATGGTTTGATTTTCCAGAAATACATATTGCAACCTAACTTAAATTAGAGGACCCAAATGTCGTAATTGTTTTACGACATTCTGGATCATTTAAAGAGTCTACGGACTCATTCTTCATAATTCTCAATAAGTTAGGGTTTTTCATAGCTTAATATTTGAATATACAAAAGCGACTTTTGTCTAATCTGACATGATCCATCAATAAACCATCCGAACCATCCCATCAGATAACAGATGCTCCAACCGCCCCAGCAACTCATCCGTAGGCTGAACCCGCCACTCATCCCCCAGCATCATCCGCGAAGACTCACTACCACTGTTATAACTCACACACACAGGACACCCCCCTTCCCTGTACGTCTGCAACACGCCAGTCAGTTCCTGCACCATCCCCGGCCCGCTCCAGCCGCCATTGATCCGCGCCTTGTCAACATTGATCTCAAGGCAACGCGAAAAATGCTCCCTCGCCTGCGTAATGTCATACACCGTCTTGGCCCGCATGTTCCAGGAACCGTTGAAGTCGTCCCACGATACCGTGCCTTCGACGATCAGCAGCTTGTCTTTTTGCAGCAGGTGGCCGAACTCTTCGTTGACGTCGTCGAAGATGGTCATTTCGATGCGCGCGGTGCGATCGTCCAGCACCGCTGTAACCATCTTGCCGCCGCGTGCGGTCTTGCGCACGCGCAGGCTGACCATCAAACCTGCAAGGCGGCATTGCTTGCCGCGCTGGCGGTAGCCGTTGCCGCCGGTGTCCATCGGCGCGATGCTGGCGACGTCGGCCAGCGTGCAGTCGGTGAACTGACGCAGCTCGTCTTCGTACTTGTCGATCGGGTGGCCGGTGAGGTACAGGCCCAGGGTTTCCTTTTCGTTGAACAGGCGCTGGTCGTCTTCCCAGTCGTCGACTTCGACGATGTGGACGTTGCTGTGCTGTTCCGGTGTTTCATCGCCGCCAAACAAATCGTTTTGCCCGGCCAGTGCCGCGGCCTGGTTCTGGTCGGCCAGTTGCATGGCGTTGTTCAGGCTGGCCATCAGCGTGGCGCGGTTGCTGCCGAGCGCATCCAGTGCACCGGCCTTGATCAAGGCTTCCATCACCCGGCGGTTGACCTTGCGCGTGTCGTTGCGCTTGCAGAAATCGTACAGGTCCTTGAACGGGCCGCTGGCTTCGCGCTCCTCGATGATGCCGTCGAGCGCGGCGCCCCCTACCCCCTTGATTGCACCGAGACCATAGATAACGGTCTTCGGATCGTGCACGCTGAACTGGTACACGGACTCGTTAATATCCGGTGGCCGTACCTCAAGATCCTGTTTGGTGCAGTCTTCGATCAGCCCCACCACCTTGTCGGTGTTGTCCATGTCGGACGACAGCACCGCGGCCATGAACTCGGCCGGGTAATGGTGCTTGAGCCAGGCGGTGTGGTAGGACAGCAGGGCATAGGCGGCCGAGTGCGACTTGTTGAAACCGTAGCCGGCGAATTTCTCCATCAGGTCGAAGATGTAGGTCGCCTTGTCGGCATCGACGCCGCGCTCGGTCGCACCCTTCATGAAGATCTCGCGCTGCTTGGCCATCTCCTCGGGTTTCTTCTTGCCCATCGCGCGGCGCAGCATGTCGGCGCCGCCGAGCGAGTAGCCTGCCAGCACCTGCGCGATCTGCATCACCTGCTCCTGGTACAGGATGACGCCGTAGGTCGGCTGCAGGATCGGCTCCAGGTCCGGGTGCGGGTAGTCGACCGCCATGCGGCCGTGCTTGCGGTTGATGAAGTCATCCACCATGCCGGACTGCAACGGGCCCGGTCGGAACAGCGCCACCAGCGCGACAATGTCTTCGAAGTTGTCCGGCTGCAGCCTTGTAATAAGGTCTTTCATACCGCGTGATTCGAGCTGGAACACCGCGGTGGTGTTGGCGGCCTGCAGCAGCTTGAAGGCGTCGGGATCGTCCAGCGTGATCGTGGCGATGTCTAATAGCTCTTCACCCTCTTTCTCACGGCGGTGGTTGATGTGTTTCACCGCCCAGTCAATGATGGTGAGGGTGCGCAGGCCGAGGAAGTCGAACTTGACCAGGCCGACACTTTCGACATCGTCCTTGTCGAACTGGGTGACCACACTGTTGCCGCCTTCTTCACAGTACAGCGGGGTGAAGTCGGTCAGCACCGTCGGTGAGATAACAACACCCCCGGCGTGTTTGCCGGCGTTGCGCGCCAGGCCTTCGAGTGACAGCGCCATGTCGATGATGCCGTGCACGTCTTCTTCGTCATCGTAGGCCTTCTTCAGGTCTTCCGACTCTTCCAGCGCCCTGGTCAGCGTCATGCCGATTTCAAATGGGATCATCTTGGCGATGCGGTCGACGAAGCCGTAGGGCTGACCCATGACACGGCCGACATCGCGCACCACAGCCTTCGCCGCCATGGTGCCGTAGGTGATGATCTGCGACACGCTTTCACGGCCGTAGGTGCGTGCGACGTAATCGATGACTTCATCGCGACGGTCCATGCAGAAGTCGACGTCGAAGTCAGGCAGCGATACACGTTCGGGGTTGAGGAAGCGCTCGAACAGCAGGTCGAATGCCAGCGGGTCGAGATCGGTGATCTTCATCGCGTAGGCCACCAGCGAACCGGCACCGGAACCACGGCCGGGGCCGACCGGTATGCCGTTGTCCTTGGACCACTGAATGAAGTCGGCCACGATCAGGAAGTAGCCGGGAAAGCCCATGTTGATGATGACGTCCATTTCGATTTGCAGGCGTTCCTCGTATTCAGCCCTGCGCTGCTGGTAATCCTCGGCAGCGGGATCGAGCAGAATTTCCAGCCGTTTTTCCAGCCCCTCTTTTGATACACGGGTGAAGTAGCTGTCGGTAGTCTCACCCTCGGGTATCGGGAACTGTGGCAGGAAGCTTTCACCGAGACGTACTTCGAGGTTGCAGCGCTGTGCAATCTCGACGCTGTTCTGCAGGGCTTCGGGAATGTCTTCGAACAGCGCCGTCATTTCCTCGGCTGTGCGCAGGTACTGCTGGTCGCTGTAATTCTTCGAGCGTCGCGGGTCGTCCAGGGTGCGGCCTTCGTGGATACAGACGCGCACTTCGTGGGCATCGAAATCACTCGCCTTGAGGAAGCGTACATCGTTGGTGGCCACCACCGGGGTATCGGTTTTCAGCGCCAGGTTAACGGCCTCGTTGATGTAGCGTTCTTCGTTTTCGCGGCCGGTGCGCTGCAGTTCGAGATAGTATCGATCGCCGAAGGTCGCCTGCCATTTCTTCAGCAACTGTTCTGCTTCATCCGCGTTGCCCGAGACCAGGGCCCTGCCAACATCGCCTTCGCGGCCACCGGAGAGTGCAATCAGACCATCGCTGTGTTGATGAATCCACTCGGCCTGCATCACCGGGATGCCGCGCGACTGACCTTCAAGATAACTTTTCGAGATGAGTTGCGACAGGTTGAGGTAACCGTCGTTGTTCTGGCACAGCAGCAGCATGCGGTAGGGTTGCGCCTGGCTGTCGGCATCGTTGACCCAGGCATCGACACCAATCACCGGCTTGATACCGGCGCCGAGCGCGGCCTTGTAGAACTTGACCATGGCGAACAAATTGCCCTGGTCGGTCAGTGCAACGGCGGGCATGTGCTCCTCGGCCAGCCTGGCCATCAGCGGCTTGACGCGAACGGCGCCGTCGACGAGCGAGTACTCTGTATGAAGTCGCAGGTGCACGAAGCCTGGGGGTTCGTTCTTAGACTCTACAGTTTCGGGGTGGTCGGGTGTGGGTGATGCGGTCAAATCGTGCCTCTTATTATTCTTATCGCCGCCAGCTTCCTGCCACCGGTTAACAGCCTGCTCAGGCATGCCGGTGGTCGGCAACAGCGTTAGTGTAACCCAGCTAATAACATTAGCGAAGGTGGGTTTGAGTGTTTTTGAACAAGTATTATGCGATGGGCAGCATGCGCGAAAGTTAAAGCAAATTCCATACAATTTTCCAATGCATTACTTACTATTTATCAATGTGTTACGAGATGTTTCTGATGTTCATTATACGATGAATGATAGCTATGTAGCCTGGATGAAGTGAAGCAAAATCCGGGATGGCTACGCGCTGAGCATCCCGGATTAAACTTCGTTTCATCCGGGCTACGATTCTGCCCTCGCGAGGATGACGGTATAAAATTTCTCGTCACTCCTGCAGAGGCAGTAGGCCGGGATAAGGCTTTGCCGTTCCCGGCGGTATCAGCCTGCAACGCTTCGCTTATGCAGGCCTACGAATTTACAGCTTAGTGCAGGAGCGGCCCTTCGGCTTTACTCAGCACAGGCTTTAGCC
>CALLCZ010000153.1 GCA_937998645.1 uncultured Gammaproteobacteria bacterium | reverse complement strand
TAACTGTTACCGGAAAAAATCCAGGTTTTTTGTACAGGCATCACGATGAATAAACAGCCGGCCAGTCAGCAATTTGACGTTCCGCTCTCGAAGCCGGTGTTTCGCGGACAAAAACATTTGCGCATCGCACTGGTGGGCATGCCCAACAGTGGTAAAAGCACGCTGTTCAATGCGGTGTCTGCGACCTCGATTCAAACCGGTGAGCTGACAGGAACCCACAGTACCTACGCTGAATGCCCGGTTCAGATCGGTTTCGATGAAGCCCGGCTGGTGTCGCTTCCCAGTATCCAGTCGCTGAACAACTTGCCGCACGATGAACTGGCAGCCATGCAGTATCTATTATGGGGCGACCAGCGGCCCACGGTGCTGGCGCACGAGCAGGAGGCGCCGCCGGCGCCCTTTGCGCCACCCGATGTGATTATCCAGGTGGTGGATGCCACCGCGCTGGAACGGCACCTGGAACTGACCATCGAGCTGAGCCAGCTCGGCAAACCCATGGTGCTGGCCTTGAACATGATGGACGAGGCTCGACAGAAGGGTGTGCATATCAATAGCCGCACCCTGAGCGAGCAACTTGGCATACCCGTGGTGCCAACCGTCGCACTGATGGGCCACGGCATATCGGAGCTGTTTACCGCGGCGGCGAGTGCAGTGCGGGAAGGGGAATACCCGCATCCCCAGCGACCGAGTGACTACATACTGGAATCACTGAAGCCCTTGAGCAAAGCCCTGCATGATCCCGAGTTACAAAAAGCCTTCTGCGTGCCTTATTCCTTCCTGCTGATGCAGGTGGCTGCAAACGACCGCTACTTTATGGATGAGCTGGATCATCACTTTCCTCAACGCCTGCCAGCGCTGTTGCAATTACGTGCCGAGGCGGAACAATCGCTGCCGCGCCCGCTGGAAGAAGAACTGCACGCGGACCGTCACCACCGTGCGGCTACCCTGTTCGAAGCGGTCAGCCGGCTGGGACCGCCCGTGGAAGGGCAGGGCTGGCGCTACTGGCTGGATGAACTATTTCTGCACCCTCGCTGGGGTTTGCTGGGCAGCCTGGGCGTTTTTGCGCTGGTGCTGTATGTTGTCTTTGAAGGCAGTGTATACCTGGACAGCATAACGGCTGCAAAACTCATCGACTGGGTATCAGCCTGGCAGCCGGAAACCACCAGCGGTGTCGTTGGCCGTGCCGTGGCGGACGGTCTTATCGGCCTGGTCGGCATCGTTATTCCCTACATGATCCCGCTGGTTTTGTTGCTGGTGTGGCTGGAGGAGGCCGGCATCATGCAACGTATCGCGTTCGTGGTAGACCGGGGCTTTCACAAAATTGGTTTGCATGGCGGCGTGGCTTTGCCATTCCTGCTGGGCCTGGGATGCAATGTGCCGGCTATTGCCGGTGCTGCAGCGGTGGCCAGCGGCCGTGACCGCATCGTTGCATCGCTGCTGATAACCTTCGTTCCCTGTTCGGCGCGTTCTGCCATTATTCTCGCCATCGGCGGAAAATATCTCGGTGGCATTGGCGTATTCGCGGTGTTCATGCTGACCATGGTCGTGATTGCAGTGCTCGGGCGCCTGCTGACCCGGCGTTATCCTGAAACGGGTCCCGGACAGGTGATCGAAATTCCCCACTATGCAATGCCCGACGCCAAGTCGCTCATCAGCAAAACATGGATGCGCACCAGCGATATCCTGACGATCGTTACACCCTTGCTGGTCGGCGGCAGCATCGTGCTGGCGCTACTGAGTCATGTAGGCGCCGACGATATTATCAATACGCTGTTTACACCCATCACCAGCTGGTGGCTGGGTCTGCCGGTGGTGCTGGGTGTACCCATCCTGTTCGGCGTATTGCGCAAGGAACTCTCGCTGTTAATGATCTACCAGGCCCTCGGCAGTTTCGAGATCGGCATGTACCTGGACTGGGTGCAGATGATGACCTTCCTGATTTTCCTGACCTTTTATATTCCCTGTATATCCACATTTGCCGTGATGCTGAAGACCATCGGGCGCAAGGAAGCCTTTTTCTCCATCGCCCTGTCCGTTGGTGTCGCGCTAATAGTCAGCGGGGTGATACGGCTACTGCTGGAAGGCGTGAACTGGATACAGGTTTGATGTAAGCGTTATGGCCGATATTCTTGTTTTCAAAAAAAAGAAACTGTCAGAGAAGCACAAAGGCAAAACAATGTGCAAAAGCGGTTTTCATAAATGGGAAGTTATTAAAGAAAACCAGTTTGACGTAAAGCAGGGAAAGCTGATCACCATTTACAAATGCAAGCGCTGCGGCAAACAGAAAAGTACGGCACTATGAACAAAAAATAAACGGGTCTGAAGATTTTTTACCGGGGTATTGAATATGAGCGAAGAAGCAGTTGTTGCGAAGAAGGGTCCATATGGTGTCGTTGTTGAGAAAGGTAAAACGTACTGGTGGTGCGCCTGTGGCCTCAGCAAATCACAGCCATTTTGTGATGGTTCACATAAAGATACGGGCTTCGAGCCGGTCAAGTATGTCGCAGAGGACGATGTGATGGTCGCGTTTTGTGGCTGCAAGCGTTCCAGGCATATGCCGCATTGTGACGACACACATATTTCTATAAAAGAAGAAGATATAAATGGTGACGATGAAACATAGTATAGAAAAAAGCTATTGATATTAACTCTCGCAGAAGCGCAGGGAATATTTACAGGTACCAGGGACGCGTAACGAGGGACAAGGAAAAACAAGGACGATATTCACCCTTTTCCCCGGGGAGAGGACGGTGTTGAGGGAGCACCAGGAAGTCGCCTGAATGAAATGAAACGCGAACAACTCATGACATGCTTTGGATACTGCGATGCTGCAACCGGGCTACAAACAACACTATTTCTCTGCGTTTTCTGCGGCCTCAGCGCCTTTGCGAGAAAAAATAAATATAATCTCGCGGAGGCGCAGAGTCCGCAGAGGTATTTGGGATAAGAATAAACCAGACATAGGAATTCTTGGCGTTCTTGGCGCCTTTGCGAGAAAAAATATATAGAATCTTGCCAAGGCGCAAAGTGCGCAAAGGTGTTTGGGGTAAGCGCCAACTAAACATTGAAGTTCTCTGCGCTTCAGCGAGAAAAACTGGATATTAAATCTTCAATACAGGCTGGATTTCCGCTAATACGAAAATTGACAACAACTGTCAGATCAAGTCTGAACCTACTAGAGTTAACATGATTGAAATACTTATTGTCTGGCTGGCCACGGTGTTGGGGCTGGGCATTGCTACATTGATTACGCCCGGAATAAAAGCGAAAAGCTTTGTTACCTTTTTAATCGCGGCGACTGTACTCGGCCTGATCAATGCGTTTATCCGTCCTGTGCTGTGGCTGTTGACTGCGCCTTTATCCGTATTAACTTTTGGCCTGTTTGTGCTTGTGATTAATGCATTGATGATAATGCTTGCCGCCGCCCTGGTGCCTGGTTTTGAAGTCAAGGGATTTGGCAGTGCCTTGCTTGCCGCCATCATTATGGCAGTTATCGGAGTAATCGGGTTTATAGCTGTTGCGCTGTTAACAGGTGCAGATATTAACTGGTACAGCTACGAATACCATTCCCGGACATTTCATTAAATTAAAAGGGGGATCAGTTCAGGTTTTTCTATTATATTAGTATTTATTCTGATCTGACTTCGCTGTTTATTCTTATTCATGTCAAATTCCGTGGCGAGATTTTTCTGCATGCTGAAGGCATCGTTGCTGTTATGCCTGTTATATTCTGTCGGCGCACAGGCCGATAGCTCATGGCAAAAAGACTCATCACGCTATCTTGAACAGTTATTGAAAAATAACCCGGCTCAATTGCAGGAGCTGAAAGAATCTGAGCTACTGGAGTTTTATCGAGAGCGCAAATACAAACTGCTGTGGTCGAATGAGAAGGGCAGGCTGGATCGTGCTTATGATTTATTGCATGTCATTATCAAGGCCAAAGATGAAGGCCTCGATCCGGCTGATTACTACTTTGAGGAATTCAACAAGTACTGGGATTCAACCGGACTGGGTGAGTCGGTGCAACTCGACCTGTTATTGTCCGCAGCTTTGTATCGTTACAGTAATGATGTGCACTCAGGCAGGTTGAGCGCGAGTGACCTGGATCCTGACTGGCATATAAAGAACGAGTCCCTGAATGCCGGTCGTCTGTTTGCAGATGTTGGCAAGAAGGCGTCGATTGCTCAATTGCTGAAAGAACTTCCGCCACAGCATGACGGTTACCAGTCGCTAAAGCGGCAATTGCACAACTTTCGTGAGCTGGCGCAACAGGGTGGCTGGCAAAGGTTAGGCTGGGGTCCTGTTCTCGAACGCGGCATGCAGCATGAGCAGGTCGTGCCGTTAAGACGGCGGCTGAAACTTACAGGTGACATGGCCGTTGATCCTTTTCCCGATATGGATATGTACGATCGATGGCTTGAAGAGGCAGTGATGCATTACCAGCAAAGGCACGGTCTTGAAGTCGACGGTAAGCTTGGACCGCAAACCCGCAGATCACTGAATGTCATGGTTAGCGACCGAATCAGGCAGATTCGCATCAACATGGAGCGCTGGCGCTGGCTGCCACGCAAGCTGGGAAAACGCTACGTGATGGTCAATATGACCGGGTTTGAGCTTTACATCATGGAGAACGGTTCGGAGGTGCTGTCCATGCCTGTGATCATAGGCATGTCCTACCGCTCGACACCGACTTTTTCCGGCCTGATCAGTTACATGGAATACAATCCCTACTGGACGATTCCGAAGAAACTGGTGCTGGAGGATATTGTCCCGCGCCAGCTGCGTGATCCTTCCTACTTATCAAGGAAATCAATCAAGATTTACAAAGGCTGGGCAAATGCAAAGGAAATCGACCCGAAAACCGTGGACTGGAGCAATGTAGACGAGGATACATTTCACTACTGGATGCGCCAGGAGCCCGGGCCCAAAAATGCACTGGGCAGGGTCAAGTTTATTTTCTCTAACCCGTACGCCGTGTATCTGCACGGCACACCGGACAGGCACCTGTTTGACCGTGTGGTTCGTGCCCTGAGTTCAGGCTGCATCCGGGTAAAAGACCCGGTACGGCTGGCTTCCTTTTTGTTGAATGACGGTACCCAGCAGAAGGAAGAAGAAGTACTGGCGAATATCCACCTGGGGACCAACCAGGGCGTGACCTTGCCCATTGCGATTCCGATTTACCTTGTGTACTGGACTGCCTGGGTCGACCAGGATGGCAAAATGAACTTCAGGCATGATGTTTATGGCCGGGACACCGCGCTGAACAAACTATTCAGCAGTTAACACTTGCTGTAATAGTCAGGATTCAAGCTGACAATGAGTGACATATTAAATTAAACGCCGACCATGATATGTTATCTGTACAGCCGAGGTTGGCCAGATCGAAAAGGCTATAGAAATTTTCTCTCGCAGAGGCGCAGAGGGCGCAAAGAAAGACGAATAGAAGATACTTTCTTTGCAACAACACATCACACCTCTGCGTTCTCCGCGCTTCTGCGAGAGGAAAAAACAATTAACTCTCGCCAAGGCGCAAAGTACGCAAAGGTATTTCGTATAAGAACAAAATAGGAATTGAAGTTCTTGGCGACCTTGGCGCCTTTGCGAGAAAAAAATAAATATAATCTCGCAGAGGCGCAGAGTTCGCTGAGGTATTTTTGGTAAGAACAAAATAAACATTGGTTTTCTCTGCGCTCCCAGCGCCTCTGCGAGAGAACAAAACAATTTTATTCTCGCCAGGACGCAAAGCACGCAAAGTTGTTTGAGGTAAGAGCAAAATAAACAATGAAGTTCTCTGCGAACCCTGCGCCTCTGCGAGAAACCGGGATGTTAGAACTACAACGCAGGCAATTTTCATGGCAATGCGGAAATCGACGACAATGTCAGGTCAGGTCTGAACTACTACACATTAGCAGGCCGAATTTCACGTAAATTGAACAACTTTTACACCATTCGTCACAAAATCCTTTAAAATCCGTTTTTTCACCCTATATTTCGTCTTTATACGTTGAACATTGAGTCCCGGTCGTTGTTATGCCTGTTAAGCCATTAGAAAACCAGAATATTATACTGTCCCGTCGAAGATTCCTGACATCCATGGCGGGGGTGGCAATGGCCGCGGCAGCTCCCGGTGTGTTTGCATCGGTTGCTACTGCTCCTGTGCGTGACCGTGAACTGACTTTTTACAACACCCATACCGGCGAAAAGCTGTCAGCCACTTTCTGGTCGGACGGAAACTACCTCGATGATGGTATCGAGCAGATCAGCTGGTTACTCAGGGACCATCGTGCCGGCAGCACCAGCTCCATAGATACTAAATTACTTGATCTGCTGTACCAGTTGCAGGCAAAGGTTGAACACCAGGGAGAATTTCATGTGATTTCGGGTTACCGTTCACCGGCAACCAATGACATGCTAAGCAAACGCAGCTCAGGTGTGGCCAAGCGCAGCTATCACATGCTGGGACAGGCCATTGATGTACGCCTGCCTGGTTTTGATACCCGCCAGCTGCACAAGGCTGCAAAATCACTCAAGGGTGGCGGGGTTGGTTATTATGCCAGTTCTGATTTTGTACACCTCGATGTAGGCCGGGTTCGATACTGGTAGCCTGACCGCCGGGTTTCATTTGTACTGTTCGTGACCTGTTCGTCAATGTGTCTGATTCGAATTCTGTAGACATGAATATGAGTCCACAGATGAACGCAGATAAACACGGATATTGAACTTGCTCTTGGTCCGCTATCAACGCAACGGACGCAAAAGAGCGCTAAACCCATTAGTTATGTGTAATTGCCGGGATTCAATATTATCCTGGTGCAGAAAAATACATCTCACCTCTGCGTTCTCTGCGCCTCGGCGAGAAAAAATCAAATCAACTCTCGCCAAGGCGCAAAGTACGCAAAGGTGTTTGGGGTGAGAACAAATTAAACATTGAAGTTCTCTGCGGCCTCAGCGTCTCTGCGAGAAAAAAGTGCTCGTTAAATCAGGTCAGGTACAAAGTATTCACTTTTGAATCTAATCGTCACTGTCAGCGTTGATTTATACTAAGATTAAAAAATCAACAACCTTTTTTATTCGCCCTGCAGCCAAATCTGGAGTCTGACATGAACCCGCGTACCCCGGCTAATCTTGTCGAGCGACTCAAAAGCTTTCTGCAGAATAATCCTACAGATGCCCACAAGGTCATGCACCAGTTTGTTTTGCTGGACCGGCCTTTGCTGCTGCGCAGTGAACTGATCGATGCCTTCAGGTCGCTGTGTGATTCCGGTGAAATCGACCAGCCGGCTCAATCCGCGATCGCCGAGTCTTTCCAGGCCTGCCAGGAAGCGATTGTTAACCATTCGTGGATCATTCTGGCATTTCGTGGCCGGGTAGCACGCTGGTGCTATCTGCGCATTCACCTGGACACCATGAGCGTCGAAGAGGTTTCTCTGGATAAGTTCCTGCAAATCAAGGAGCAGCTTGTCACGCATCGGCACGAAGACGAATTTGTGCTGGAAATCGATCTCGAACCCTTCGACAGGGAGTTCTACAAACTCCAGGAACCTGAGTCCATCGGGCGTGGCGTGGAGTTTCTCAATCGCCGCCTTTCCAGCCACCTGTTCGAGGAATTCGGCAAGAAAGCCGAGCATGTGCTGGAGTTCCTGCGCGTTCACCGTTACCGGAATCAGCAGCTGATGCTGAATGGAAAGATCACCGATCTACCCGAACTGCGTAATGCACTGCGTTACGCCGAGGACCTGCTCGATGGTCTGCCTGCAGATGTGCCGTGGGAAGTGACGGTACGTGAACTCAGGCACCTGGGATTCGAGCCGGGATGGGGTCGTGACGCGGCGCGCACCCGTGAGACCATGCGTTTGTTGCTCGAGATTCTCGAGGCACCATCGCCGGACAACCTGGAGGCCTTCCTCGGTCGTGTACCCATGATTTTCTCGGTGGCGATTCTCTCGCCTCACGGCTTTTTCGGGCAATCGAATGTACTCGGACGCCCTGACACCGGTGGTCAGGTGGTCTACATCCTTGACCAGGTCCGTGCACTGGAGCAGGAAATGTATGACCGGCTTTATGAGCAGGGGCTGGACATCACCCCACAGATCATGGTCATTACGCGGCTGATTCCAGAGGCAGAGGATACGACCTGTGATCAACGCCTTGAACACATCGCCGGCACCCGTTATGCCAACATTCTCCGGGTGCCTTTCTACAGTGCCTCGGGTGATATCGTGCGCCAGTGGATTTCACGTTTCGAAATCTGGCCTTACCTGGAGCGTTTTTCCCTGGACGCCGAGCATGAGCTGCTGGCAGAGCTGGGCGGGCGACCGGATCTCATTATCGGCAATTATTCCGATGGCAACCTGGTAGCCTCGCTAATGTCCCGGCGTTTGGGTGTCACCCAGTGCAACATCGCCCATGCCCTGGAGAAGACCAAATATCTCTACTCGGATCTCTACTGGAAGGACAACGACCCCCAGTACCACTTCTCCTGCCAGTTCACGGCCGACCTGATCGCTATGAACACGGCGGACTTTATTATCACCAGTACCTACCAGGAAATTGCAGGAACCCGGCACAGCCTGGGTCAGTACGAAAGTTACTCAAGCTTCACCATGCCGGGGCTGTACCGGGTTCTCAATGGTATTGATGTATACGACCCCAAGTTCAATATCGTCTCGCCGGGGGCCGATTCTGCTGTCTATTTCCCCTATACAGAATCGTTGTGCCGTTTTACCCATCTGCATGGCGAGATCGAGTCACTTATCTACGGCGACGGCGAGGCGACACCGAGTCGGGGTGTGTTGACTGACAGGGGTAAGCCCATCATTTTTACGCTGGCTCGGATGGACAGGATCAAGAACGTCACCGGCCTGGTGGAATGGTACGGCAGGAATGAAAAGCTGCGTGCTGAAGCCAACCTGCTGGTTGCTGCCGGACACATAGACCCCGACAACTCTGACGACGAAGAGGAGCGCAACGCGATCAATCGCATGCATGAGCTAATGGACGAGTACGAGCTCGACGAGCAGGTGCGCTGGCTGGAACGTCAGGTCGACAAGGAGCGTAACAGCGAGGTCTACCGTTATATTGCAGACCACCGTGGTGTCTTCGTCCAGCCAGCCCTGTTTGAGGCATTCGGTTTGACGGTGATCGAAGCCATGAGTTGTGGACTGCCCACGTTCGCCACCTGCTACGGTGGTCCTTCCGAGATCATCGAGGACGGTATATCGGGTTTTCACATCGACCCCAATCACGGCAACCTGGCAGCGCAGCGTATAACCGACTTCCTGGTGCGTTGCAGTGAAGAACACGGCTACTGGGAGCAGATTTCAAAGGGCGGTCTGGAGCGGGTCAATGCACGTTATACCTGGCGGCTCTACGCCGAGCGCATGATGACCCTTTCCCGGGTGTACGGTTTCTGGAAGCACGTGACCGGGCTCAAGCGCACCGAGACACGCCGTCATCTGGAGATGTTCTATGCACTGCAGTACCGGCCACTGGCTTTGGCGCTGGAACAGGAAAAGAATGCGGAAGCAGATGATTGAATAAGCAGAAGCATTACAGTTTAGAAAACAGTTGCTTCTGAGGTTTGTGTTAATACTTTTCTGAACAGGTCTGTTATTTATCATGCAAGTCCCGATAAGAATAAGATTTTCCCGGAAATGCAAAAGGTGCGGTTTGCGTTACCCTGAGAAGGAACCCGTCTGCCCGCACTGCGATGGCCTCACAGATGAGCAGGTGCGCAAGTTCAAACTGCGTCATAGCAATGAGCTTGCCGGCAACGCGAATATGGGGCGGCTGCTTTTGTATGTCGCCGGATTGCTTCTCGTTGGAATGGTGATTTTTATGTTAAATAAAAGCTAGCATGCCTTCATGCAATATGCGGGCAAGGGCACTTTATCTTTTTGTTGTATACCTCAAATTTAAATCAGGCCGATTGAGCTAACCGGTCGTGTTTGCCAACGCTGCGGGCCACTTCCAGCAGGTCCACCGATTCATCAGGTATGCCTGCACCCCGGAATTTTTTCAGATAAGTGCCGCTGTTGTCGTGGCAGACCAGACAATCGACACGTGTCTCGTCAGTGAAATCGAAATTTTCGTCTTCCCAGCCGTAGCCGATGTGGCACATGGTGCAGGCCGGCCAGTTGGACTGAACGCCGATGCAGAAATTGTTGAT
>CALLCZ010000152.1 GCA_937998645.1 uncultured Gammaproteobacteria bacterium | reverse complement strand
TCCAGCGGGATGTCCCAGCTGTTGGCGGAAAGTTTCTGCTCGCGCTGCAGCTCGTGAGCCAGGCCGATGAGCTTTGGTCTCAACGAATGTGTTCTTGAACGCCTGTATGCCAGTGAGCGGTCATAGAAACCTCCGCCCATTCCCAGCCGGTTGCCGTCCTGGTCGAATGCGACCAGCGGCAGCAGCATCAGGTCGAGCTGCCAGGCGGTGACCCAGCTTGCCGGCCTGCATACCGGCTCAGGGATGTCGAAGCGATTGAGCTTCATTTCCATACCGGCCCGGTAGGGCGCAAAGTAGAGCTTGCTCTGAAACGGCGAAAGCACGGGCAAATAGACCTGTTTACGTAAGTGCCAGGCGGTCCGAATAATGTGTTCGGGGTCGATTTCGCCGTCATTGGCGATATAGCAGGCGATTCTGTCGCTGTTCAGAAAAGCCTGCTGGCGGCAGACCTGGTTAGCCAGTCCAATGGCATGCCTGGATTGTTCAAGACGCGTGAGTTGCTTGCGTAGCCGGCGTTTGCTGGTGCGGATAGTGCTGCTGTCTATGGGCATGACGAGGATATGTCGTAACAAGGATAGAAGGTGCCTCCGAAAATGCCGTAGCAGATACTGCTAACCTTGAACCAGAGGTTCAGGTGGGGATAGCGATTACACTTCAGGCTTCCCGCTCGTGGCGGTATTGCACACAGTGTAACCAGCATAACTCCCCTGGCTAGTAGTTAAGGCTCAAGGGATATTTCAGACTGCTTACGCACACCCCAGAGACACCCAAACCCTGTTTTCAATCGAGCGCTGACGGGTCATCAGCATTCGGTTTTCTGTATTTATGATAGCTGAATTTCACCGATGCTGCTGTCAATTTTTTCTGACAGTGACTCAATGCGTGTATTGAGTTCAGCATGCTCCGCTTGCAGGGATCGTCCTGTAAGCATTTCATGGCACAGGTTGAGCGCTGCCATGATGGCGATACGCTCGGTGCCGATAACCGCGCCTTTTCTTTTGATTTCCGTGAGCTTTTGATTGAGCTCGTTAGCAGAAGCACGCAGGCTGTCCTGTTCACCCGGCGGACACGCAACCCTGTATTCCTTATCAAGAATAATAATGCTGAGAGAGTCCTGATTATTCATTTATTAACCTGTTGTTATTCAGTTTTTGTTATGCGGATTCCATCGAGCGCAGGCGTGTGATCATGGCTTCAACCTGGGATCTGGCCTGTTCTTTTTGTTCGAGCAGTGTAGCACGCTCCCCTGATAGATGCTGCAGCTGCGCGCGCAGGTCATTGGTCTCTTTGCCCAGGCGTTTACACAAATCAAGCAGTTCGCTTACTTGTTGTTCCAGGCGGTTAATTTTTGATGTGGTATCGTTCATGGCTGTTTGTTCTGGTTATTGTACGGATTAACAGCATAAGGATGTTGAATCCAGTCGTGCCAAAAAGCCCCTGTGCTGTTTGAGGTTAGTACTAATAGTAGGACGTCAAAGCTGATGGGTCAAATGAAAGTGATATTAGTATTAGAGCATAAGCAAATTTAACCCGCGTATTGCACAAAGGCGGACACAAAAAGATCGATAGTGAATATTATTGCATGAAGTTACTCCAAATTTATGTCTTTTAGCCTGTTACAGATTGTCCTATTTGGTTTTATGAACAATATTTTGTTCCAGACAAAATATTGCCCCTAAAATCCAAATCCTTCATGCAATATGCGGGTTGATCCTCGTGATAGAATCGCCGCATGAGACAGTTTCCGGAAATCGTCGAGCTCGAAGAGCTTTTATACCGAATTGACGCAGCCATGGGTGCAGCAGATGCGCATGGTGCATTATGCGGCATGATCTGTGCCCGGGGTACTATTGAACTGTCTGAATGGGTTGATCATGTCATCGGCGAACAGGAGCAGGGCAACGAATTGTTGCACGATGTCGTACACAAGTTGTCAGAGTTACACCAGTCGACACTGGAAATGATGAACGATGCGACGGGCGATTTCAAACTGCTGTTGATGGATGATGATGATCCCCTGGCTGAGCGTGTCGAGACACTCGCCGCCTGGTGTCAGGGCTTTATTTATGGTCTTGCCGCGGGGGGCATCAAGGAGGGCAGTGAGTTACCCGAAGACACCGCCGAGTTATTGAAAGATATGATTGAAATTTCCCGTGCCGGCCACGATGTTGATGATACAGGCGTAGAAGAGTCAGATGACAACGACGATGAAGAGGCTTACATGGAAATTGAAGAATACGTGCGTATGGGCGTGCTGCTGGTCTATGAAGAGTTGCAGCCTTTACAGTCAACACAGACAATTCACTGAAAAGTGAATAATGAATAGTGAACAAGATTGATGAACGCCAGGATACACGCTCAGCACCGTAAGCAACTGATGCGCATGATGGGTGAAAGCGCCATCGCGATACTGCCATCGGCGCCGGTGTTATTGCGTAATCGTGATGTAGAGCATGGTTTCCGCCAGGACAGCGACTTTTATTATTTAAGCGGCTTTACGGAGCCTGAGTCCGTGATTGTGCTGGTGCCTGGTCGAAAACAGGGGCAGTACATTCTGTTCTGCCGCGACCGCGACATGAAAAAGGAGACCTGGGACGGAAGGCGCTATGGGCCTGAAGGCGCTGTTGAGCACTTCGGCGCGGACGATGCTTTTCCGATAACAGATCTGGACGACATCCTGCCCGGCCTGATGGAAAATTGCGAGAGCGTGTACTACACCATCGGGCTCAATCCCGAGTTCGACAAGCATGTGATGGGCTGTGTCAACAGTTTGCGCAGCAAGTCGCGCGGTGGTACGCATGCACCCTATGAATTTGTCTCGCTGGATTATTTGCTGCACGACATGCGTCTGTTCAAGCACCGTGATGAACTGCGCCTGATGCGCAAGGCTGCAAAAATATCGGTGCAGGCGCACATCAACGCAATGAAAGCCTGTGAGCCCGGCATGTATGAATATCAGCTTGAAGCCGAATTGATGTACCGGTTCCATCGTGAGGGTGCGGGCTGGGCATACCATTCGATTGTCGGCGGCGGCGCCAACAGTTGTATTCTTCACTATACCGAAAACGACCAGGTGCTGAATGACGGCGAGATGGTGTTGATCGATGCCGGTGCTGAATTCCAGGGCTATGCTGCAGATATCACCCGCACGTTTCCTGTCAATGGCAAGTTCAATGTCGCACAAAGAGAAATCTATGAACTGGTGCTGGAAGCGCAGGACGCTGCGATAAAAAAGGTCAAGCCGGGCAATCACTGGAATGATCCACATGAAGCCGCGGTGAGAGTGCTCACCAAAGGTATGGTTGAGCTCGGCCTGTTGAAAGGTGATGTAAAGAACCTGATCAAGGAAGGCGGCTACAGCAGGTTTTACATGCACCGCACCGGTCACTGGCTGGGCATGGATGTTCACGATGTGGGTGATTATAAAGTCGATGATGAATGGCGATTGCTGGAAAAAGGCATGGTGCTCACGGTTGAGCCGGGTTTATATATTCCAGCGGGAACGCGTGGCGTCAAGCGCTGGTGGAACATCGGCGTGCGTATAGAAGATGATGTGGCAGTGACCAAAGACGGTCATGAAATACTTTCAGCGGGACTGCCCAGGACGTGCGAGGAAATCGAA
>CALLCZ010000151.1 GCA_937998645.1 uncultured Gammaproteobacteria bacterium | reverse complement strand
GCCAGCTCATCGGCACGCTCATTGCCTTCATCACCCGAATGCCCTTTTACCCAGACCCATTTGATGTCATGGGCATCAGTGGCTGCATCCAGGCGTTGCCAGAGTTCGATATTTTTCACCGGTTTTTTGTTCGCTGTTTTCCAGCCACGCTGCTTCCACGCATGCATCCAGCTGGTAATCCCATCGAGCACATACTTGGAATCCGTATACAGCTTCACCTTGCAGGGCCGGGTCAGGGTTTCCAGCCCGGTGATTGCGGCCATCAATTCCATGCGGTTGTTGGTTGTTACCAGCTCACCACCGTGCATGTCTTTCTGCGTACCGTTATAACGCAGACTGACGCCCCACCCTCCGGGACCGGGGTTTCCGCGGCATGCGCCATCGGTGTAGATTTCTACGGAATTTTTCACTGTGACCAGTTGTCCTATTGTTTTATTGCGGCACCGCATGTGTGGCGGTAAAGAAAGTGGGATAATATCGCGTCTTAAACGGACTTTTCCACTTCAAAGCTATATAATTAGATATTAAATTTAAAAAATAAATTATAAAAACAAAATCTCTTAAATTTAACCACCAAGTACCTTGTTTTGAATAAATATAACTCGTGTTTTCAAAAACATATCGGCATCCCGGCATTTTTCACCGTTGTACTGACGGGATGCAACCAGGACCAGATCAAATCTGCGTCTGAAGAAGACCTGCTTATCGCTAAAGACAGGGCCACCGAAGAAAAATTACTGCACGAGTTCCAGTCTCTGGCACAGGCCGACCCGATTACCACGCTGGATCTGAACGAGCCAGACCCATTCGAGCTGCAGGAATACCCTACTCACAGCATCTGGCCGCGGGTCCGGGAAGGCTTTGAAATAGATACCCACCTGGACCACCCGTGGGTACAGACCCAACTCGACTGGTACAGCAGGCATCCGGAATACCTGTTCCGCACCATGACGCGAGCTGAACCATTCCTGCATTACATTCTGGAAGAAGCCGAGAAACGTGACCTTCCAACCGAACTGGTTCTGCTTCCCATTGTTGAAAGTGCTTACCAGCCGTTTGCCTATTCGCATGGACGTGCCGCCGGGATCTGGCAGTTCATACCGTCAACCGGCCGCCTCTACGGGCTCGAGCAAACCTGGTGGTACGATGGACGACGTGATATCTACGCCTCCACCCAGGCCGCACTGTCATACCTGCAGAACCTGAACAAGCTGTTCGATGGCGACTGGACGCTGGCGCTGGCCGCCTATAATTCCGGTTCCGGTACGGTGCAGCGTGCTATCCGCAAGAACAAGAAGGCGGGCAAACCCACCGACTTCTGGCATTTGACACTTCCAAAAGAAACTCGCGCCTATGTACCCAAACTGATGGCGTTAAAAGAGCTGATAGAAAATTCCGAATTGTATGACATCAGTCTGCGCTGCATTCCTGATGCCCCCGGTTTCATCCCGGTCGATACCGATTCACAGATCGACCTGGCACTGGCCGCGGAACTGGCTGAACTGGACGTGGATACCCTGTACGAATACAACCCGGCATTCAATCGCTGGGCGACCTCGCCGGATGGACCCCACAGGCTGTTACTGCCATACGAGAATGCAGAAATCTTCAAGGCCAACCTGGCAAAAATACCCGATGACCAGCGCGTGCAATGGAAACGCCACAAGATAAAGAACGGTGAAACACTCAGCCACATCGCGGTTAAATACAACACCACGGTGAAAGAACTGCGCAAGATCAACAGCATTAGCGGCAACAATATCCGTGCTGGCCAGCACCTGTTGATACCGGTTGCCAGTCGTGGCCAAAGCACCTACACGTTGAGTTCATCGCAACGCCTGAAGGCGATCCAGTCGAACGGCAAGAAAAATAAAACTCGCGTCAATCACTATGTGCAGAGCGGGGAAAGTTTCTGGACCATATCCCGCAAGTACAATGTCAACATGCACAGCCTGGCCAAGTGGAATGGCATGGCGATCAGAGATCCGTTAGGCCAGGGACAAAAACTGGTGGTATGGACCAGTAACAGTTCATCCACTTCGGCACCGGGCAAGCGCAAGCCTTCTCAAACCATCCAGCCTATTTCGTATACCGTCAGGAACGGTGACTCGCTATCGCGTATCGCCAGCCGGTACAGCGTCAGTATTTCTGACCTGCATCGCTGGAACAGCATCAAAGGCAAGTATTTACAGCCGGGTCAAAAACTCAGGCTTTACGTCGATGTTACTGAACAGACCAAGGGATAGGAACTGTCTTATTTATAAACACTGATAAGCGACAACATGTTTTTGCCTGACAGATAAACCAGGCGATACTGGTGGCTTAAGATCCTGTTTTCTCGCAGAGGCGCAGAGTAAATATCTTCAGCCTTCTCTTTATAATCAAGCTTGCGCTTGCTGTTGCAGTTCATAACTGATGAAACCATTATTTTCCAGGTAGCTCATGATTTCAGCAGCCAGCAAATCGGGTGTTTTTTCTGCTGCTTGCAGGACAAGTTCCGGCGACAGCGGTTCTTCATAAGGGTCATCGATACCTGTAAACCCCTTTATTTCTCCAGCCCGCGCTTTTTTGTATAAACCCTTGGGATCACGTTGTTCACACACTTCGATCGGCGCGTCTACGAATACTTCAATAAACTCACCTTCGTTTAAAGTACTGCGCACCTTATCCCGGTCAACGCGGTAAGGACTGATAAAAGCGGTAAGCGCTATGATGCCCGTCTGTGCAAATATTTCTGCCACGGCGCCTATGCGTCGAATATTTTCTTCCCGGTCTATCGCAGAAAACCCCAGGCCAAAACGATTTGAAAATTCTTCGCCATGCCTGTCGCGCAACATTCCGGGTCCGGCATTGAGTCCATGACGCACGTTGTCGCCGTCCAGCACAACACTCTTGAAACCGGCATGATGGAGCATATGGTCCAGGGTATTGGCAACGGTACTTTTACCCGAGCCGCTCAAACCGGTAAACCAGATCACACAGCCTTTATGGCTATTTTTCTTTTCTCGCATCTCACGTGTGACACTGTGCTCGTGCCAGGTGACGTTTGTATCATTGTCCATTGTATATCCTCGGTAAAGTCGATTACGCCATATCAATTGATATAGTCTCTATAAGCAGGATTCGATTATTTTGGGCGTGCTATGGAAACACCCTGTGTCATGCTGCATTTTCACACCCGGTGAGTGTAGCAATCTTAAATGTCAAATGCGTTTAGCCACCAACGGCCGGTTCAAACCTGGCCGCAATTATACTCAAAAACCAGCACCGACAATCATATTGTTATATTGAATTTCAGCCACTTGTGTGTTTTTCATGATAATTGATGATTATCATGGCCAGCACGATATTTAAGTCGTAGATTTATTATAGAGGAGAGGATTTCAAATAAGGAGGTAAATGAGATGAAAAGCTTGATTACATTATTATTGTCAATATTATTTAGCGTGAGTGTTATTGCTGCCCCAGGTGGCAGCCATCACAAAATCACTGCTTATGATTACAACGACTATCTGAATAGTGATATCCAGTCAAAAACATTTATCAGGCATCAAGATGGTATCGATTATGATCTAGCCTGGTATTTTGACAGACCCAACCCGAATGAAGTGGTGCGTACGGAAGTTGTGACGGATGCCTACGGTAATATTACGCGATATGTAGACGCCACTTTCAGACGTACAGATCAATCTTTTGACTGGCTGCAGTCACGGCAATACGACCCGTATATGATTCCACCGGCCCCGGTTGATACAACCAATTACGATCCACCGGTTGTTGCGCTCACCAACGCCATGATTCCGGGCATCGCATGGGGCAGCGGAGGTGCAATCAACAGCTCATCCTCCGGTGAGAACTTCTACACTGACAAGAGCGAAGTTCTGGCAGTTGAGGATGTTACTGTGCCCGCAGGTACTTTCACAGAATGCCTGAAAATTTACCGGCTGCGTGAATTCGATGTTTCCATCACTATTCAACGCGTAGAATGGTATTGCCCCGATATGGGCCTGGTCAAGCGCATTCAGGGTGGCAGAAGAATGATTGAGATGACCGGCGTAACATTTAACGAATGATGTTCAGGCAATCGGTACAGCTGATTTGGTAGAAGATCAGTATGAGTCGGGGATCCTGATAGTTAAAAACAATCAGGCGTAATTATCATACAGTGGTAGTACGCGTTTGAAGGTCTCAATGTTTATCCTGAACACTTTACTGAGAGATTTGCGACTAAAGTCGCTTCTACGTATCAGTATTTGTGAGACTGCTATTCCTCTACACCGCCCTTGGTAAGTTCGGCAGGAGACAGAATGCGCTGTAGATCCTCAGCTGATAATTCCGTCATCTCACTGGCAACATCGATGACCGCCCTGCCCTCGGCATATGCGCGTTTCGCTATCTTTGCACCGAGTTCGTAACCAATAACGCGATTCAACGCCGTCACCAGTATCGGATTCTTCGCCAGCGCCTGATCTATATTTTCATGGTTAACGGTGAAACCTTCGATGGCCTCGTCAGCCAGCAGGCGCGCAGCCGACGATAGAATGTCGATGCTCTGCAGCAGGTCGTAGGCCACTAACGGCAGCATCACATTCAACTGGAAGTTTCCAGACTGGCCTGCAATGGTAATCGCCGAGTCGTTGCCTATAACACGCGCGCATACCATGGCAACGGACTCCGGAATCACCGGGTTGACCTTGCCCGGCATGATACTGCTGCCAGGCTGTAATGCCGGCAGTGAGATTTCACCAATGCCGGCCAGTGGGCCGCTGTTCATCCAGCGCAGGTCGTTGGCGATTTTCATCAGGCTCACGGCCAGCGTTTTCAGCTGACCGCTCAACGCGACAGCAGCATCCTGCGAACTCATGACTTCGAAGCGGTTGTCCGCCGGTGCAAAATCCACGTCGGTTTCATCACTCAGGTGCTGGCAGACTTTACTGCCGAATTCCTTCGGTGCATTGATGCCGGTTCCAACGGCAGTGCCACCAATGGCCAGCTGCTGCATGTCCGGCAATGCGTTTTTTATACGGGCGATACCACTATTGATTTGCGCAGACCAGCCTGACATTTCCTGCGCCAGTGTTATCGGCATCGCATCCATCAGGTGCGTGCGCCCCGTGGTAACCACGTCCTCAAGGGATTGCGCCTTTTTATCGATGATAGTCCTGAGGTGCTCGAGCGCGGGTATTAGATCATAGGCGCAGGTAATCGCCGCACTGACGTGAATACAACTGGGTATCACATCGTTAGAGCTCTGGCTCATGTTGACATGATCATTGGGGTGCACGTTGCTGCCGGAACTGGCCGATGCCAGGTGAGCAATGACCTCGTTTGCATTCATATTGGTGCTGGTGCCGGAGCCGGTCTGAAAGATGTCCACCGGGAACTGGTCATCCAGTACACCATTGATGACATCATCACAAACCGTGGTAATGGCCTCGCAGATATCAGCATCGAGTGCACCCAGGTCCCTGTTGGCCCTGGCGCATGCCTGCTTGACCAGGCCCAGTGCATTCAGAAATGCCCTCGGCATACAGAGGCCGCTGACTGGAAAGTTCAGGATGGCGCGTTGAGTCTGTGCACCATAACTGGCGTCTTCCGGCACCTGCAGCTCACCCATACTGTCAGATTCTGTACGGAAACGGGTCATGTTCTACTCCAAAGCCAAATTGATAAGTGGATGATATAATACGCCATTTTCTCACTGCCGTAGACACGAACCAGAACAATAATATGAAATTATCAGAGCTTACTGCCATTTCCCCCACCGACGGTCGTTATGGCGATAAAACCTCGGACCTGCGCCCGCTGTTCAGCGAGTTCGGCCTGATCCACCACCGTGTCATGGTCGAGGTGCGCTGGTTGCAGGCTCTTGCCGACAATGACTCGATTGCTGAAGTGCCCGCTTTCGATCACAAAACCAATTCGTTACTCGATGGTATTGTCCAGCATTTCAATGTTGAAGATGCGCAGCGGGTAAAGAACATAGAGCGGACCACCAATCACGATGTTAAAGCAGTCGAGTATTTCCTCAAGGAAAAGATCCAGGGCAATACCAAGCTGGAAGCTGTCAACGAGTTTTTCCATTTTGCCTGTACTTCTGAAGATATTAACAACCTGTCTTACGCAATGATGATCAAGTCGGGCCGCGACACGGTAATGATTCCGGTCATGGACGACATTATTCACAACCTTGCCACCCTCGCCCACGAGTTGGCAGAACAGCCCATGTTAAGCCGCACGCATGGGCAGACAGCCAGCCCGACAACCGTCGGCAAGGAACTGGCGAATGTCGTGTACCGCTTGAGAAAGCAGCGCAACGATGCGGCTGATGTCGTGATTCTCGGTAAAATCAATGGAGCGGTCGGTAACTACAATGCACACCTGGTTGCCTACCCGGAAATAGACTGGCCGGCCTGTGCCAGACAGTTCATCGAGTCTCTTGGCATAGAGATGAATCCCTACACTATCCAGATCGAACCGCATGATTATATCGCGGAGCTGTTCGATGCCATGGCGAGATTCAATACCATCCTGATCGACCTGAGCCGCGACATCTGGTCGTATATATCACTGGGTTATTTCAAACAGAAAACCATTGCCGGCGAAGTGGGTTCATCCACCATGCCGCATAAAGTCAATCCCATTGACTTTGAAAATGCCGAAGGCAACCTCGGTGTTGCCAATGCCCTGTTTAATCACCTGGCAGGCAAGCTGCCGATTTCACGCTGGCAGCGCGACCTGACCGACTCAACCGTGTTGAGAACGCTGGGCACTGGATTTGCACACAGCCTGATTGCTTACCAGTCACTGCAAAAGGGCCTGAACAAACTTGAAGTTAATGCCGCCCGCCTGGATGAGGATCTTGATTCGAGCTGGGAAGTTCTGGCAGAGCCGATACAAACCGTGATGCGTCGTTATGGAATCGAAAACCCGTATGAGAAACTGAAGGAAATGACCCGCGGAAAAGCCATCACACGCGACGACCTGCATCAATTGATCAACAGCGTTGAGCTACCCGATGACGCCCGGGAACGTCTGTTGCAATTAACGCCACAGAGTTACATTGGCAATGCCGACAAACAGGCAAAAGACATTTAAGACAGCCTGGAATAGATATTTACTCTCGCAGAGGCGCAGAGAACGCAGAGAGATTTTACAGGTATTCGTAGGAGCGATTTTCATCGCGAACATCGGCTGAAATTCGCGACTAAAGTCGCTCCTACAGATAAAAGAAACCCCTGCGTTCTCTGCGCCTCTGCGAGATAACAGGATGTTAAACCCCTGCATGGCCTGGTTATCCGGTGATGCGTAAATGACACAACTGTCAGATCATATCTCTGCTACTGCAGATAATCAGAGGATGACAATGCCCTATACATTTCCGGGTGATATTTCGGTTGAAACGTTTCTGCAGGAGTACTGGCAGAAAAAACCGCTGTTAATACGAAATGCCTTTCCCGGCATTCAAAGCCCGCTGACACCGGACGAACTTGCAGGACTCGCCTGCGAGGATGATGCCAACTCCCGTATCGTATTCGAACAACACGAGTTGGGTCACTGGCATGTCCTGCATGGTCCATTGAATGAAGATGACTTCAGTGATCTGCCGAAAAAAAACTGGACATTGCTTGTCACCGACGTGGAGAAGCACGTTCCCGAAGCCAGAGACCTGTTCGACCGCTTTCGTTTTATCCCTGACTGGCGCATCGATGATTTAATGATTTCTTACGCACCGGAAGGTGGTTCAGTCGGTCCGCATACGGATGCCTATGACGTATTTTTGATACAAACCTATGGCCAGCGCCGCTGGATGATCAATCAAGACTACAACGATAGCTGCCTTGATGGTACCGAACTCAGAATACTTGAACACTTCACGGCTGCCGAAGACTGGACACTCGACCCCGGTGATATGCTCTATCTGCCTCCCAATATTGCGCATTACGGTATAGCCCTGAATGAATGCATGACCTGTTCGGTTGGTTTCAGAGCGCCATCGATAAGCAATATGGTCAGTGAATATGCCGAACACATGGCCGCCGCTATTGACCAGGAACTGCGCTATGAAGACCCTGATCTGATGCGCCAGCAAAACCCCGCGGAAATAGGCCCTGACGCACTGAAACGAATCAGGACACTGATAGCCGAGCAACTGACTGTCGATGATGACAGCCTGTTACGCTGGTTTGGTGAATTCAGTAGTGAAGTACGTTCCGGTACGCATGCACAGACACCAGACAGGTTGATATCAACTTACAAAGACCTCTCTGCCTCATTTCATAATGACAGCATCATTGCACAGTCCTCCCTGTCAAAATTTCTATTCATCAGACACAATGATGATGCGCTTCTGTTTGTCGATGGTACAAGTTATATGACCAGTCTCGCATTTGCTATTGCACTCACTGACAATCGCGAAATTAACGCACAGCAGCTGGTCGAATCGATTGATAATGAAGCAGACAGGCAGGTGTTGATCGAACTCTATAATAACGGATGCCTGCTGCTGCGATGAGTTATGAAGTCGAAATATGTATCGTCGACTGGCAGCAATGCAAGCATGCATTAAAGGCTATACGCAAATCAGTATTCATCGATGAGCAGCACGTACCCGAAGAACTTGAATGGGATGGTCGTGACACGGAGTGCACCCAGTTCCTGCTTGCAGCAGATTCGGTACCAGTTGCGACTGCACGCCTAACACCAGAAGGACAAATTGGACGCATGGCTGTACTCAATAATTTTCGCGGCAAAGGCTTCGGCTCCAGACTGTTAGCTAGCGTGATTGAACAGGCAAAACACGCGGGGCATAAACAGGTTTTCCTGCACGCCCAGGTAAGCGTAATCAAGTTTTATCAACACCATGGATTTACTGCCTACAGTGATGTATTCATCGATGCCGGTATCGAGCATCGCAGCATGAAATTGGTATTTAACAATCATTGATATAAGCCAGCAGTCTCGCCAATGAATATACTGGGTGAAAGCAACGAAGAACTACAACTTGATACAGCAGCTGAAAATCGCGATGCAGCGATTTCACTTGCAGAACAGGCTCGTTTCAGCCTCAACATATTCAGCCGCGATCTTGACCCACGGGTATTTGACAATACCGGATTCGAACGCTGCGTCTTCAATCTGGCAAGAGCACATCGCAGTACTGACATCCGTATCCTGGTGCACGACTCTTCCCTGGCCGTGTCACAGGGTCACTGCCTGATCAGGCTTGCACAAAAACTGACGAGCTCGGTGCACATTCATAATCCAGCAAGAGAACACAGGAGCGAGTTATCAACATTCATGCTTGTCGATGGTGCAGGCCTGTTATACCGACCACAAAGCACCAGTAGAAATTATGCAGCACTGGCAAACTTCATGTCGCCGCAACGCGTCGGAGAACTGCACGATTTCTTCAATGAAATGTGGGAAAGAAGCACACCAGATTCGAAAATCCGTCGCCTGTATATTTGATAAAAGGATAAAAAGGGCAGGAACCCTTTTCTGAATCTAGAGCTGGATATTTAGAATGATAAAAAAATAAACCTGATCCCTTTTTACCGGTTCTGGAACAGGATAAACGCTGCTGTGAGTAGAAAAGCCGGTACCCGGCCCGGGGATCTGTTGATGCCCGGGCCGGGTACCGCGCGTTGGCTATTTAAATGATGACCTATAGTTGTCACAGTACTATCTAGCCCCGAAAGTGATCAAATAACCATCATGATGGCGTTTTTCAGCACTGCACCAAACGTTTCGTACTGGTAAATTTTTATTACCGCTTATAGAGCGGAACAGCCAATTGAACATGCTCCCACTCTTCCTTAGTTAAAACACTTTCAATCAGTGGATGCACCTTTTCTTCTTCAATATACATGTGCTGCCGCTGCCTGATAAGAAATTCTGACAGTTGTTTCATTATGTCTTCGGGTGAGACGACACCACTTTCCAGTAATTTAAGCGACTCTCGAATTTTCCGCGTTTCAGTTTCCAGTTCCGTATGTTCTGCTATCAACTCCTGAATTAACTCGACATCATCTACACGCTCGAGCAAAATCGAGTATATCCTGTCTTCTAATGGGTGATGTATCTGCTCTGGATATTCCTGAATATATTCCAGAATACTCCGCATTAAAGAGAAGTCGGGCGTACCGCCTCGACATAAATCAAGAAATTGCATCTCCAGCAAGTTCAGTGTCTTCAGAATATGATCATGCTCAACTAGTAGCCTGGTAAGCATATGTTCTTTTCCGTTTCAGTCATTCCGAATAAAAGGGATTGGAATCCTTTCCTGAGTCTTGAGCTGAATATTTTGTATGACATAAGGTATCTGATCCCTTTTACCCTAGTGCGCAAGACTTCAGGTTTCGCGACCCAAATATTTCAAGATTTACTCATTGTTCTGCAAATACAAAAGGAAATAAATGACCTACGTCAAAAAGGAATACTTAATTCAATGAATATATGTATCTGAAATATCAAGCCGAATAAATCAAAATATTAGCCGCTTCACACGCCAACAGCGTAGAGGCTTAGCGTATTTTCCTTTCTCTGCGGCTAATGATTTATGGTAATTTTCTTATATGAGTGATGTAGCCAGAAAAAATTAGATCATTCCGAATTTGAATGCAGTAACAGGCTGGCGTGAGCAGATCATGCGAATAGATCGAATTGGTCAAGCAGTTAAAAAAAGCTTCATGTATAAACCGGAGTCAGGGAACAGTCGTTTCCGAAATTAGAAACAATTGTTCTCAGCCCCCTATTTTCGTAAGATTAGAAGCAATTGTTCCCTGACTCCTGAATTCTGGCAAAGGACATTACTTGGCAATGACGTTTCGTCCCGAGATAACAGACAACACGCGAATACATGTTTATTGGTTAAGTCACATTAATTAATACTTAATTAGGCACTATCACATGCAATTACCTGGCAAACCTGCTGAATCACATCCTCTGTTCCCGGCCCCGCTATCGTTGCCTTTAAGAGCAATTCCTTCATCTATACATAACAGGGCACTTGTAACGGCACTAAACAGGATATTTTCCACAGACCTGAAAGACGGTGAACTGGACTTTCTGCAAGAAAAACTCGTACACATCTCTATCGAAGATACCGGTGTTGAATACCGATTCACATTAAAAGACGATAAGCTGGTACCTGGCAATATGAGCCAGTCACCTGATCTTTCGCTGAAAGGGACGGTATATGACTACCTGTTACTGGCAAGCCGGCAAGAAGATACAGACACACTGTTCTTCAGTCGTCGTTTGCATATGCAGGGAGATACCGAACTGGGCCTGTATGTAAAAAACTTTCTTGATGGCCTGGACATGGATTCACACAAGATTCCTGCTTATCTTGAATCCGTATTGCAAAAGAGCCTGCCATTGTATGTACGCTTTTTCAGCTAATACAATTCCGAGCATATCGTGTTTTTTTCCAACAACATATACAAAATCATGTGTTAGCAATACGCTGATAATAGCGCAGCCTGTATAACAGCCTTTTATAGTCGCCAGCATTTTCAAACCCGGATCGATCGTGCAATACGTTATTACTGATCAGGCCCTGGCCTGGCTGTAAGGTTGCGCGATAGATATAGGACGACTCCGAATCCAGAAATTCACTCAGGGCTGTGACTGCCTCCCGTGTAACAGGATCATCTTTCCATTCAATACTACGTGTACGTGCTGTATAGCGCATGTGCAGATTGCCGTCAGGCATGACTGTAAACACCGGGCCGGGACGATCGGGGCGTATCTCTTTTCCGTCCTTCATGTTGGCAGGAATGGTCATCGCATCGTTCGCCATAAACGCTCTTATGTAGTCCGGGTTCTTATCACGAAGATGGATATAGGCGATCTCGTGGTCCAGCAAGGCATTCTCGCCGCCTTTTTCTGCAGGTGATACGCAGTGCAGCAACAATGCGTAGATCTGATAATCAAGCGGGTTATAGTATCCATCCGTATGCCAGTGGATAGCTTTATTGGTATAGGGAATGTAACCACTGCGCCATCGCCCTGAAACGACCTTTAACGAGGTAACGCCATCATCAGCGCCCATATTGTCGTCCAGTTCAGTCAAACCAAGCTGTTTACCCAGTTTCGCAGGGATTTTCTTATCCGGGTCCCGTCCGGTATTCCCCGCATAAACTACCATATTGGTTTTTACCACCATGGCATGTACAGCCTTGAACTCGGCACTTGTTAATGCAGCAGGGTCATTGATTTCGACAATTAATTCTTCGACGTTTTCAGGATAATTTTCCAGTTTTATTTCGCGCCAGGCCTGATAGGCCTTTTCATTATCAAGATCAAATGGATTGCCCAGTTGATTGTGCTCAATGAATTGCGCAACAGTCTGTGCCACTGGTGTACTCATCATGCACAACCCCGCTGTTTATCTATACTAGCCCTTGCTGTGGCAGTATTGTCCATGCCAGCCTGTCCATGCCAGTAACCGTCACATTCGCCAGTCATCATATATTTCTGCAGTTCGATATCTGCATCACAAGCTGTCATTTTTTCATTCAGGCAATCATGGAAGATATTTATAACCTGTTCCGTATTGCCAGACTGTGGACTGATACGTAACACGTCCACCTCGAGGTCAATAAAATCGTCAATATCCCTGACCAGGTTATGAGTTTTTGCCGACTGCGTCTGTATGCCATTCAGTACAAGAAATGATTCATCTTCCCGCGTGCGCAACATCAGGCCATCAGGATAGTCAAGGCAACGAAACTGGCAGTCATCTTTTGGCAGGTTGTGCGCGCGCGCAGTAAAACACCTGGCCGAGTATGCGAGTGGCAGCCTGCCGAAAACAAATACTTCTGTTTCAACGCCATCAGGCCTTTCATGATGCAGTGAAGTCAATGTTTCTTTCGATAACTCGACAGGTAATGTCCATCGCTTCAACCCGGACTTTGCAAGCACATCCAGGGTACGGGAATTGTAGATATTTACGGAAGGGCCCGTAACATAATTCTTCCTGCCTGACATCATTTGAACAGCTGCCATATCGTTGGCTTCAACCATGAACTGATCATTGTTACAGATTTTTTGCAGTGCACTCAGTTCCGAATTTGCCTCGAGCAGGGTCAGGCTTGATAACACCACTTCCTTCCCGGCCTGCTGCAGCATTGTCGCGAGTTCAAGCCAGTCATCCGGCCTTACCACACGGCGCTTCGAGCAAACCGTCTCACCCAGATAAACAATATCGACAGGTGCTTCTGCTATGCCCTGATAAAAACTGAATACATCATCACGCGACCAGTAATAAAGAATCGGACCAAGCGATAGCCTGGGTCTGAATTTTTTTGACTGAGATGTATCTCTATTCATAATTGTTTATTCATTGTGATATCTCCCCGGATTACGCTTCGCTAATCCAGGCTACACTCCAACCACCATTCACTGTTCACTGATTCTTCACTGCCATGGTCTATGATAAGCACCAAGGGTGGTCTGCGAACCTTCCGACACTTTCTCCAGTACCGAAAGCCATGATGACCTGGCACTGAAGCTGTCGGGATTTTGCATACATTCATCAATGGCGGCTCGCCATACTTTTGTCACCTGTGCAACATAAGCCGGGCTGCGCTGCCGACCTTCAATCTTGATCGCCGCTACGCCGACAGACTGTAATTCCGGCAACAGGTCCAGCGTATTCAGACTGGTGGGTTCTTCAATCGCGTAGTAAGTATTGCCACTCACATTAAAACGCCCCTTGCATAGCGTTGGATAACCCGCCGATTCACCCTGTGAATATCGTTCAATGAGTATATTGTTAAGCCTGGTTTCCAGGCCATCGGGTGTTTCATTCCAGCTTACGGCATTAGCCGGTGAGCATGCGCCGAATGTATTTGGCGATCTGCCCGTAACATAAGAGGACAGTATGCAGCGGCCTTCCACCATGACACAAAGACTGCCAAAGCCAAACACCTCGACCGGGACCGGGCTGGACTCCGCTACCTGCTTAACCTGTTTTAGTGATAAAACCCTCGGCAATACAACACGCTGAATCCCGAAATTACCATGATAAAATTTAATGGCTTCTGAACTGGTTGCCGAGCCCTGAACGGACAAATGCAGTCGCAGATCAGGCCAGCGATTGCAGGCATAGTCCATAACACCGATATCAGCCAGGATCAAAGCATCAACACCCAGATCCGCTGCATGATCGACAGAATGCTGCCAGCGTGACCAGCCAGACGGCTGCGGAAAGGTATTGATTGCGACAAATACTTTTACACCACGGTCTTGTGCATAACGAATACCCTCTTGCGCACGCCTGTCGTCAAAATTCAGGCCAGCGAAATGACGCGCATTGGTGTCATCACGAAATCCCATGTATACAGCACTGGCGCCGTTGTCTACAGCGGCCTTGAGTGAAGGTAAATTACCCGCAGGGCATACAAGTTCCATAATAACTACCGCCCTGCTCTTTTGAATCTACTGTTGTCCGGCTTGTCTATTTTTTGATTTATCATCACTGTACTGTGGTGTTTATACGGCTGCGCAGGCCAGATTTCCTGATGGCAACGAACCTGAAATTTCTTCGTTATAATTATACATTTCAATCTGTTGTGCCTGTTTAGCCAGTTCAGTTGTTATACGGTTTAGCACCTGCCATTTTTTTGAACACCATTCTGGCGCCAGCAGAATATCTGATGATGCTGTTCCTGTTATACGATGAAATATGACTTCATCAGGTGTACGTTTGATCAGCTCAACAACATCGGATACATATTCATCCATGGTTAAAGGCCGATACTCACCACGGCGCCACTCATTGGCCAGCTGCGTTCCTTTAACGACATGCAGAGGATGAAACTTGAGACCGTCTACTCCAAGCTCTAACACCTTATTGAGAGAAGCAACATGATGCTCGGTGGATTCACCCGGCAAACCCAGAATCAGATGCGTGCAAACCTTGATGCCACGACGGCGCGCTTTTATTACGGCCTGTTTGTACTCGGCAAATCCATGCCCCCTGTTCACGTGATCCAGCGTTGTATCATGCGCTGACTGCAGGCCAAGCTCAAGCCAGACCTCATAACCTTGCTGCTGGTAATCAGCCAGCAGATCGAGCACCTCATCCGGAACACAATCCGGCCGTGTACCCACATCAAGCCCTATGACATCAGGCTCTTTCAGCGCCTCACCATAAAGGCGGGACAGTTCCCGTGTATCCGCATAGGTATTGGTATAGGCCTGAAAATAGGCGATATATTTTTTTGCACCGGTTCGTTTTCTGATGACCTGCCTGCCGGATTCGATCTGCTCGGCGATCCGGTTGGGCTTGCGCCCGTTAGGGCTGAATGAGACGTTATTACAAAAAGTACAGCCGCCCCGACCAATGCTGCCATCACGATTCGGACAGGTAAACCCGGCATCGATGGCGATCTTGTGTACACGCTCTCCGTAGCGGGCCAGCATGGCCTGGCCGAAGGTGTTTACGTATTGCGCAAGATTCAAGGTACTGTGGTCCGAAGAAGCGAAGACCGGCCATTTTTCTTTGAATACACCTGGAAATAAATGATCTATATCAAGTTAAACTGTTTCCTTTTGTCTGCAGATTAACGCTGATATGCGGGGATCAACGAGTCTGACCCCATGATTCCCCGGGGATCAACGAGTCTGACCCCATGATTCCCTTCGATATTTTTATAAGCGCTCAAAGATATAGACGCCGGTCGGCAGATCAATGGGATCACTGATCTGGCCAGGCTGTAGCGTAAAAATGGCTTTCAAGCCCAACGGCAGGCGCGGATCATCATGTATATTCTGCGACAGGGAATTACGGCTCATATCCGAATATTCATCAATCAAGCCGTCAAAACTGACGTCTCTGCCCCGGGCCAGCCTGACCAGCTTCTCGGAAAACGCCACTGCCTGTAGTCGATCATAGTAAAACGGTCGTTTGTATACGTCGGGCGTGCGCATCTCACTGTGACCGATAATAATAAACTTGAAGCTGCCGGGCGAAACGGCCTGCTGGTCTTTGCCTGGAACTTTTGCTGCATCAATGGCTGGCATTGTCTTCGGCAAACGCTTCCTGGCACCTTCACGAAGTGCCTCCTGATTGAGTTCAGCCAGTTTATGTGCCGATGCAGGGTTGAATGCCTGCGCATCTTTGCCAATGCGCTCAATCGTAATCTGTTTCAGTCCGTCATCCTTGCTGAGTTCGCTGAGAACATCCATGCCAGCAACGACCTCGCCAAATACCGTGTGATGATTATCCAGCCATTTGGCCGGCCGGGTCGTGATGAAAAACTGACTGCCGTTCGTATTTGGACCCCGGTTTGCCATCGACAATATTCCGGCAGTTGAATGACTGAGTTCCGGGTGGAACTCGTCTGCGAACATATAACCCGGATCACCCTTCCCGCTACCGGATGGATCGCCGGTCTGAATCATGAAATCCCTGACCTGGTGAAACTTGAGATTTTGATACAGGGGGTCCATCCGCTTCTCGCCGGTGACCGGATCGGTCCACTCACGCGTGCCTTCGGCAAGACTGACAAAATTCATCACGGTCAGTGGTGCACGCTGATAATAAAGACGGGCAAGAATCAATCCCTTGTCAGTTTCGATATGTGCATAAATCCCATCGCCCTGCCCGGCTGTAACCGTAGCCGGTACCAGTACCAGCAGGAACAGAAACACGGCGGCAATGACATTTCCTGGCATGGGCTTATCCTGATGCTTATCGCAGAGAAACAAGCGGGAGGAAAAACCCTCCCGCCTTGCTAACAGACTCAGATTATTGTTTATGCTCGGCCCGCATACGCTTCGCTTCTTCCTTGATGTTGTTCACAGCCGTATTCAGCGGCGCCCATCCATACCAGTGCATGTAATCATTACTGGCATGGAACGCACCCTGGAATGTACGCTGCCTGTATTCGAGCATGATCAGATACAGCTCCTGTTCGATACTGGTTCTTGCCGTGTAATACTGCAACAGATCCGGTGCATACTTCCAGCCTTCAGGTTTTTCCAGGATACCGTCCTTGTACAGACCCTGCACTTCCTGTATGGCACCCGCAAACAGATGATCCGCATCCTTGATGATCTGGTCAGCGGCATCAAAGTGCTCCTGGACATAACCCTTGCTGTGACAGGTATTGCAGTTGTGCTTCATCTTCTTGCGAATCTCGTTGAACGCTTCAGGACCACGCGCAGCCTGTCCCTGAACTACGATCTCGATAAAGCGCTCCGTTGGCTGCAGCCCTTCATCGAGTATACCTGCCGCCTGCAGAATAATGGCGCGGTCAAAAGTCCACTGCGGATCATCATCCACACCATCGTAGTGACCCGATGGTAATGCAGCCGCAAGTGACTTCAGGTTTTTTTCCAGGGAAGGCGCTACCTCGATCAGGGCGAGCACATTCTCCTTGGTAGGAATACGCAATCCCAGGAAACCCCATGGTGTTACTACTGCATGGTCACCCTTGGACATGTGGCAGGACTGGCAGGTCGGCGCGCGGCTATCAAAGGTCTTGTTGCCTTCAATGTCCCAGATAATGCCGTGCTTGGCCGACATGTACATTTCCCACTGCGGATGGTCAAAGCCCATATGACAGTTGGAGCAGGCTCTTGGATCACGCGCCTCTTCTTTACGGAAGGTATGCCGGGTATGGCAGGCATCACACTGGGCATTGCCATAACGGTACTCTGATGCTTCCTTGCCGCCATCGCGTTTAAGCTCGGCATCATTGTTGCCATCCTGTATGCCCAGCAGGCCTTTTTCACCTATCTTGTGGCAGCCTGAACAACCCCGGTAACCTTTCTTACCGATTGATGCCGGTAAGCCATGCCAGGCAACCTGTGATTTCATGCCAAACCAGGACAGGTTGTGTTTGCCTTCACGCATTTGTTTCAACTGCTTCTTGTGACATTCATCGCCACAGGTTATCGCAGTTGGCATTTCGGCCTTGGCAAAATCCTCCATCGTCGTGTGTTTTTCATCATGACAATCTGTACAGCCAACGTTTTCATCTTCTTTTTCGGTATTGGCCATCGGGCTGGAAAGATACTGCTTGACGATGCCAGGCGTGACATTAATATGGCAGCCGATACATTCAGCATCCTTGCGTTCGTCGTAATCCCCGGTACTCACAACCGCGTAGGCTTGTCCGGAAAAAAACAGTAGTACGAAAACAGCAGGTAACAGGGAAAGACTCAGGATATTTATGCGCATTTTGATTCTCCATCTCGGGTGATGGTTACTGTCGCTGATCCATTGCAAACCAACTACAACACAACGCCGGATTCAGCCGTTTAACCTGAATGTTTTATTGATATCATCTTCTGCCTGTCTTAATTAACAAATAACCACACAGATGTAATTGATATTCATCAATTCTTAAACATATTTTTTCTAACAGTCTTCATTTATGTCATTTCGTCAGAATAAATCATGCGCGTACATCAGTATGGTTAAACTGTAATGCCGAGATCGTCTATATGAAAAGGCTAAAGATGTTTTCTCTCGCAGAGGTGCAGGGAGCGCAGAGTAATTTACAGGTATTCGCAGGAGCGACCCTTCGGCTTCGCTCCTACAGATGTAACCTCTGCACTCCCTGCGCCTCTGCGAAACAACAGGATATTAAAGCTACAACACAGGCAGGCTTTCAGGTGATACGTAAACCGGCAACAACTGTCAGCCCGGTCACAACTACTGCATTACTCGTCGAGTTTGATCATTTCCATCATCTGTGGCGCGAGTTCAGCTGCAATCTCGGCAATCACGCCACCATAAATCATACCCAGCATTTCCATGTTCATGATCGAAATGTAGGTCTTTCCATTGGATTTTTCGTAAACAGAAATGGTGCACGGCATCATGGTGGTGAGCAGCTTGTACTCATCATGAACAAGGATTTTGGCAGCGGCTTCCGGTTCGCACATCTTCAGAACCTCGTTTTTACCGATATCGACGCCTGTTACCTTTTTTAAATTATTCTGGAAATTAATTTTCCATTTGCTCGGCACCTTCCATCCCAGATACTTGGCATTTTCCTCAAGTTTCACCAGCGTCTCATCGAAACCCAGCGGGCTTTCAACTTCGATCAGCATGTGTGAGCCGAGCGACTTGCCGATCTCCTGCTGGACAGAGGGCATTTGCAGGGAACTGATGCCAACAACAACGCCCAGAACAAGGCCGACGATGAGTGATATAAAAATTTTCATATTTTTCTCCTCTTAACTACGTGATGTTGGCCGGTGCACTCTTCATACTCGATCGGCACAATAAACCATTATTCTTTTTCGGGAGCAAAATTAAAATACATTTTTTCTGTTTTCAACTTGTAGCTCCACGGAAGTCCGGCTTTTTTCCAGCCGTTGACAATACGCTTCCCCGTGTCCGGCCCCTCCTTGGCCTTGATGCCTTCGAATCCTTCAACCTGGAAATAGACATTCTGGTAGCCTGCTTCGTGGAGTTCTCTCGCAGCTTTGGGCGAGCGTCCGCCTGACTGGCACATCAGGATAATCGGCGCCGATTTATCCTTGTCTTTAGCTGTTAACAGATTATCAACAGCAGTGACGAAGTGCTCGTTGCGTAATTTCCGGTATGAACCATGTATGTCGTCAGCTTTGTGCTTCCATTCCTGGCTGAGCACGTAGATCGGTATATTGGCATCAACCATATCTGTAAAACCGACAAACTGAATCTCGGCGCGCGTCCTGACATCGATGAACAGCACATTGTCAGGATCAGCGGACTTCATTTCATAGGCCTCCCGTGGAGAGAGATAAAGATCGAACGGGGTATGCCACTTCTCTTTCACAGCCGACTTGTCTACGGCACCCGCCAATGGCTGGAAACATGCCAGGCACATCGCGGCAACGAGCATCATGACCTTGCGGTAACAAACAAGCTTCAGTGACAGTCGGGAACGAATGTCAGCTGCTGAAAACCGGGGTGGCTGGTCCTGGAGTTTATTGTTCATTGATTGGCAACTTTATTTAACAGTCAACATACGCTGGACTACCAGGGTACCAACTACAGCGTTTACGGATATATTCATATATTTTTAAACTCGACCGGACAAAGCATACTGCAAAGTCATGATGCTGCATACTTTTTAAAACTGCCGAAATGACAGAACCGAATAATAATCATAGTGTTGCCTGGTATTCAATAACAATATTAATAATTCAAACCATTGTTGTTTACAGTTTCTGTTAACTTGTTTAGTATTCTTGCCACGTCAAGCTCTGGACTCGTTCCAGGCGGCTGTCGGTGGCGCTCAGCAGGATGCTTTATGCCGCTGTTTGGAGAAATGAATACTCACACTCTCGAAATCCACCGATGAAGCACCCCACTACTGCATCTGCTGATGTTGCCTGGCAACTTGACGACAGCCATCCATGACGACACAGGATTTGTATAAGAAAACTGAAACAGGAGCAGCCAATGAGTAATTTATCTGCAGAACAACAGGAAGCCATTAAAGATGCGCCGAAAGGCACGTATGCGCTGATGCTGCTGCTTGCAGCCGCACTGACACTTGGCTGGGCCTTTATGTTTTTCTTCATGTTCCTGGAACACGGTCCGGTTAATTAATCGAAGGAGTTGATGATGCGCGATCCGTTTAGATCGATATGTGATGATGACCTGGAAAGACGCTGGATCTGGATATCGCTGATACTCGCATTTGCGATGGGCGGTCTGTTAGGGCTGTATGCCGTTGCCAGTAACATCCATCCACCCAGCAATGTTGAAACCATTGACTCATCACGCCTGCACCTTACTGAAGAATTTGCAGAAGACAAGCTCGGCGTCAAACAGAATGACGACGGCAGCCTTACTGTCACCATGGTGGCAGCACGCTACGGGTTTTTCCCGCCCGTAATCGAAGTGCCAAGCAATACGCCGGTGAAGTTCCGTATTGCCAGTGCTGATGTCCTGCATGGTGTGCATGTACCGTTCACCAATGCAACGGCCATGATTGTTCCCGGCTACATATCAGAAATTAATACGAGCTTTCCGACGGCCGGCAAGTATTCCTTTCTGTGTAACGAGTACTGCGGCCTGGGCCATGACAGCATGTGGTCGCGCCTGATCGTGGTGCCTGAATCGACGCAGGGGAAATAGCATGAATTATTCAAAAGCTGCCAGCCTCGGGCTGGCGAATATGTGGGTTGCATTTACCTTCTTTGCGTTTGCCGCATTGCTGGGCCTGTATCAGGTCATTGAGAGGATTGACCTGATACCCGCGCTCAAGTCACCGGAAATGTATTTCGGCAGTGTATCGACGCACGGCGTATTGATGGGCTTTGTTCTGACAACATTTTTTGTTGCGGGTTTCGGTTACTACACCGCGACAACCAGTCTCAAGCAGGACGTCTGGAACAGGCCGTTAGCATGGTTTGGCTTCCTGCTTTCACTGAGTGGAGTCTTGATGGCAGCTGTACCACTGCTGACCGGCAACGCATCAGTGCTGTACACATTCTATCCGCCGCTGATGGCGCATCCAGCCTTCTATATTGGCGCCACGCTTCTTGTCGTGGGCTCCTGGGCCTGGTGCCTGGAGATGGTCATGATGCTGGCCACATGGAAAAAAGCCAATCCGGGCGAAACCGTTCCGCTTGCCATGTACGGCACCACCACGAATGCCATTCTCTGGTTCATCACCAGTCTCGGCGTTACATCCGAGCTACTGTTCCAGCTGATACCGTGGTCACTGGGTCTGATCGATACAGTCGATGTGGGTCTGGCGCGCACGCTGTTCTCGTGGACTTTACACGCCATCGTGTATTTCTGGCTGATCCCCGCCTACATCGTACTCTACACCCTGGTACCCAGGGCCGCGGGCGGCATGATTTTCAGTGATCATATGGGTCGCGTCGCCTTCATTATGCTGCTGGTATTCTCGGTGCCCATTGGCTTCCACCATCTCTACATGGACCCGTTCCATGCAGCCGGCTGGAAATTCCTGCACATGACCGGTACCTTCATGGTGGCCGTACCCACACTGCTCACCGGCTTCACCATCATTGCCTCGCTGGAGGTTGCCGGACGACTGCGCGGCGGCAAAGGCCTGTTTGGCTGGATCGGTGCATTACCCTGGAACAATCCGCTGGTACTGGCTGCGGGACTCGCCTTGCTGATGCTGACCTTCGGCGGCTTTGGCGGCATGATCAATGCCAGCTATGCGATGAATACCATGGTGCATAACACACAGTGGGTGACGGGGCACTTTCACCTGATCTTCGCCGGTACCACGGTCATCATGTACTTTGCAGCCGCGTACTACCTGTGGCCGAAGATGACCGGTAATGCCCTGTATTCAACCCGGCTGGCACTGACACAGCTGTGGCTGTGGTTTATCGGTATGCTGGTTCTTACCCTTCCCTGGCATCAACTGGGTCTGGCCGGTCAGCCACGCCGTATTTCGTCCACACCTTATGACGAGGAGCTTGTACAGAGCTGGCTGCCTGCCGAGTTTGCGATGATTGCCGGCGGTGTGATCCTGTTTACCTCGGCACTGATGCTGGTCTTCATACTGTTGAAGACGCACGGAAACAGCCAGTCGGTCGAAAATCCCGAGGTTGAGTACGCTGAATCCCTTCATTCTACACAGCGTATGCCACACCTGATGAACAGTTTCGGCTTCTGGGTTGCATTGATCGTGGTCTACATGGTCGCCAGCTATGGCTACCCTATCCTTCAGTTCTTCCTGCTGGATACTTACGGTACCGTGCCATGGAGTATATGAATATGTTTGGGAAGATGTTGCGCTTAATAACTGTATTTGCCGCGATGGTACTGTTCGTGCCAGTCGTGAATGCCGAACCATCCTCGGCCGTTGCTTTCGATCTACCGACGATCCGGCTGCTGAAATCCGCCGACCCGGCCAGCGGCGAGGCACTGGCCGAAGAGGAAAACTGCGCAAAGTGTCACGGCGATGATGGTGTCTCGGATGATGAGGATGACATCAATATTGCCGGCATGAGTGCATCGTATCTGTTCAAGCAGCTCAGGGATTACCAGGATAAAAATCGCGATGATCGCGACATGTACAAGAAGGTCAGGTATCTTGAAGACAAGCAGCTTGCAGACCTTGCCGTGTGGTTCGCATCCCTGGAGCCGGCACAACCTGCACCGGACAGGATAATGACGGCCGAGGTGAGAAAACTTGTTCGGCACGGAGATCCCGAGCGGCTGCTGAAGGCATGCGCTTCCTGTCATGGCAGTGACGGCCGTGGTGGTCAGTTTGATCATCCGGCACTGGCCGGCCAGAACAGGATCTACCTGTTTGACAGCATGATGGCCTTCAAGGAAGAAGATCGGACCAACGATATTTATTCACGCATGCGCTACGTCAGCGCAGCCCTGACAGAGGCTGAGATAGAAGCACTGGCAGACTACTATGCTGCCGATCTGCCTGAAGAAGATGACGATGACGAAGATGAAGACGTTGACGACAGTGAAGAAGAGTAGAGAATAAAACTCGATTGACTGGCCCGAATTTCTCACCAGGATTTCGTATTCAGGCACATCTGTAGTATATCTGAGTGCGCGTCTGGACTGAAAAACACGTAGCCCGGATGAAGTGCAACGAAATCCGGGAATGCATGACAAGATTTAATAATCCCGGATTCCACTTCGTTTCATCCGGGCTACATACTGCGGTTTGAAGGACTAATTCGCCTGGAGCGAATTAGGATGCCTATGCACCCGAAGGGTGAAACACAGGGACGTGTTTCATCAACATGCATACGCAAAGATGCTACAGATTTGCATGAAACGATATAGCACTCCACCTGACAGACTGTTTTTGATTGAAATCGAGCCTCGGGTTTTCTAATCATGCGTTTACTCTGGAGATGCAGCGGCCTGGTGATAAATGCAGGCTAGCTGTTTTCATTGCGGCTTACCGCTACCAGAAAGTCAGGCACCACCTGTCCTGGTAGTCGATGGTGTTGAACGGGCATTCTGCTGTCACGGTTGCCAGGCTGTCTGCAAGGCCATCGTCGATGCCGGCCTCGACGACTACTACCGTCATCGTACTGACGCGGCGGCCTCTGCCAACCAGCAGCTCATACCGGACTTTCTAAGCAGGGTAAGCCTCTATGACAGGGCTGAAATCCAGCAGGGCTTTGTCAAGCAGCAACAGGACTGGAGCGAAGCCACCCTGCTGCTGGAAAATATTCGCTGTCCCGCCTGCCTGTGGCTGAATGAAAAACACCTGCGCAGCCTGGACGGCGTGATCGATGTCCATATCGACGACATCACCCAGCGGGCACGGGTGCGCTGGAAGCCGGATCGCATACGGCTCAGCCAGATTCTCACTGCCATCGCCGACATTGGCTACATTGCACATCCCTACGATGCTTCACGTAATCAGCAGCTGCAACAATTACGCCGACGACGGAGCACTGAAAGACTGATTTTTGCCGGTGCCATCGGCATGCTGGTAATGAATTTCTCGTTGGCGACTTATTTTATGGGCGAGCCCGGGCCGTCGGGCGAGCTGCCTTTATGGATTACAATCGGCCGCTGGACCAGCGTACTGCTGGTTGTTTTGATCATGTCCTACTCGGGACAGGAGTTCTTTGCAGGCGCCTGGGGTGATCTGCGTAATCGACGCCTCGGCATGGACATACCCGTCGTGCTGGGATTGTCCTTTGCTTTCGTCGGCAGTTTGTATACCACCATCAGCGGCCATGGCGATGTGTACTTTGACTCGATTGCGATGTTTGTCTTTTTCCTGCTGCTTGCACGACGCTATGAACTTGGCGGCAAACTCAGGGCAGCCGACCACCTCGACAGGCTCGCCCGCGTTACACCGGGAACTGCGAAGCGTGTCGATGACGATGGCAGGCGGCATGACACTGCGGTTGAAGAGCTTCTTCCAGGCGATTTAATCCGCCTGCTGCCTGGCGAGACGGTTCCTGTCGATGGCACCATCAACAGTGGCATTAGCAGTTTTGATGAATCACTTATTACCGGCGAGCCGAACCCTGTATTGAGACACCACGGTGATCATGTCGTGGCAGGCTCGGTGAATGGTGATCAGCCTGTTATTATCAGGGTCACTAAAACGGTGCAGGCTTCCACCCTGAGTGAGATACAGCAGCTCGTTGAGCACGGTCTGGAGCAGCGCCCGCGCTATGCCAGGCTTACGGAACGCGTGGCAAGCTGGTTTGTCGCTGCGATACTTGTGATCGCCGCTGCAACCGCATGGTACTGGCTGCAGGTGGAACCATCACGCTGGCTGGCAAGTACCATTGCTGTATTGATCGTAACCTGCCCGTGTGCACTGGCACTGGCAACCCCGGTTGCGCTTACCGTCAGCGCAGGCCGCTTTATGGAAATTGGCGTGCTACCGCTGCGCATGCAGGCACTGGATGACCTGGCTAAAAGCGATCTATTCGTGTTTGACAAGACAGGCACACTGACAGCAGGTCGCCCTGCCCTGTCAGCCCTATATACCACGAACAAGCTCGATCGGGAGCAGTGTTTGCGCTACGCGTCAGCCTTATCGGCAGATTCAGAACACCCGCTGGCAAACGCGGTGCGCCAGCATAATCAGCAAGCCGCCATGCCTACGGATTCGATAAACAACATACCGGGTTCGGGCGTTACAGCAATGATTGACGGTATGGAATGGCGCCTGGGAAAACCGGGTTTTGCCGGACAGGGGCACGACCTTTCACCGCAGGCTGCTTCGATTGTGGAGGACTGCCAGTCCAGCGGGCAACTGGTTTCATTACTTTCAAACCGGGCTGGCATACAGGCGATCCTGACGTTTGATGATCCACTGCGTCCCGGCGTGCAGGAAATGCTCACCGGACTTGTAAAAACTGGCGTGAACAACTTTGCGATACTGAGTGGCGATTCACGCAGCAGCGTAGCGAAGCTGTGCCCGCGCCTGGGCATCAGTGATTGTCATGGCGGCATGACGCCTCGTGACAAGCTGGCATGGACCGATGCACGTCAACAGGAAGGCTATCGCATCGCCATGTTTGGCGACGGTATTAATGACGCCCCGACACTGGCTGCAGCGGATGTGTCTATATCATTTTCCGCAGCGACTGATCTTGCCAATATCAGTAGCGACTTTCTGATAATGGGTGATGATGCCAGCGTGCTGGCGAGCGCCCGTCAGTTAGCCCGGCAAACGCGGCATAATATTATGTGGAACTTCACCTGGGCAGCCGGCTACAACCTGGTTGCAGTACCTTTTGCTGCTGCAGGTTACATTCCACCCTGGCTCGCTGCCATCGGCATGTCTGCAAGCTCATTGATTGTTGTGCTTAATGCACTCAGGCTTAAACAAACGTAAGCGATCTTCATTGATGACCGGATGTTTTAAGAAAGCTCTGAATTAGTCAGAGTCTCCTTAAGTAAAA
>CALLCZ010000150.1 GCA_937998645.1 uncultured Gammaproteobacteria bacterium | reverse complement strand
GCTCCGGCGGAATCCGGGGTTGTTCTTTGAAGAGGTAAAAACATGGCAAACCAACAGATACGTATCAGACTGAAAGCATTCGATCATCACTTGATCGACAAGTCTGCAAGTGAAATCGTCGAAACAGCCAAAAGAACCGGTGCGCACGTGCGCGGCCCGATTCCGCTGCCGACCAAGATCGAGCGCTACACCGTGCTGATTTCCCCGCACGTGAACAAGGATGCGCGCGATCAGTATGAAATCCGCACCCATAAGCGCCTGCTGGATATCATCGATCCGACGGACAAGACGGTTGACGCGCTGATGAAGCTGGATCTGTCAGCTGGCGTCGATGTGCAAATCAAGCTGAACTAGTTTTTAGACACGGAACAGCCCGTCCATGGGCTGTCCGTGTACGAAAACCGTAGTGCGATTTCCGGTTTTCTTCATTTTCAGCGGCAATAGCCGCTGAAAATGGCGACACTTCCTTGTGTCGCGGAAACTTTTATCAAGTTTCCCTTCAGCACGGAACGAGCCATCCATGGCTCGTTCCGTGTGCGCTTACTGTAGTGCGATTTGCAGTAAGCTCCATTTTCAATCACATTAGTGATTGTAGTGCGGGTGCATCCATGTACCCGGGGTCGCCTCGACAAATCGGGGTGCCGAAAAAAAACTCGCAAATCTGACGGATTTGTGGCGTTTCACGCTTGTTAGCAGGGGAGAAATTCCTGTATAATGCGCGGGCTTTGCTGCAGGGCAAATAGTGAAATACGCTATTCAAGTTCCGGCGCGAAGTTTCTTATTATCGTAAGTCTCTGGCGTTAAGCTCGACCGGGTGGCCCGAGATACTGCGAAAACCGAAAATAGAGTAGCTGCGTATTGCGCGGCGAACCTGGAAAGATTTGAATTTAATCTGTTAATCGCGATTGCAGATCGCGGTTAAGTGGCTGGTTTTTCACAAAAAAATGAAGAGCCGGTTTTATTATTGAGCGGAAATAGTCATGGCTATAGGTGTAGTAGGTAGAAAAGCAGGTATGACTCGCATCTTCACTGAAGATGGAGCATCGATTCCTGTCAGTGTTGTTGAAGTGTTGCCGAACCGCATCACTCAAATCAAGACGGATGAGACCGATGGCTACCGCGCAATCCAGGTGACTACAGGCACAAGACGTGCGTCTCGCGTAACCAGGCCGATGGCTGGGCATTTTGCCAAAGCAGGTGTCGAGTCGGGGCGTGGTTTGTGGGAGTTTCGCATCGATGGTGATGAAGCGGCCGAAATGGAAGTGGGTGGTGAGATCAGCGTCAGCATGTTTGAGGCGGGACAGAAAATTGATGTCACCGGTCGCAGTATTGGCAAGGGATTCCAGGGCGGCATCAAGCGTCATAATTTTTCAACCCAGGACATGTCGCACGGCAACTCGATATCGCACCGCTCGAATGGTTCTATCGGTATGTGCCAGACGCCGGGTCGCGTGATCAAGGGCAAGAAGATGTCAGGCCACATGGGTGATGTTAAAACCACGACACAGTCACTGGAACTGGTTCGTGTTGATGAAGAGCGTGGCTTGCTGTTGATCAAGGGATCAATCCCTGGCGCCAAAGGCGGCGATGTCATCATCAAGTCTGCGATCAAGGCCTAAGTCAGTCGTATTTAATTAATAGAAGATAAGTAGAGATAACGATGGACCTGCAGTTACACAACAGTAAAGAAAAAATCACTGTATCTGATGCAGTATTCGCTGCTGATTATAAAGAAAGCCTGGTTCATCAGCTGGTTACTGCTTATATGGCCGCGAGCCGTGCAGGTACCAAGGCTCAGAAAAACCGCTCTGCTGTCAGTGGCGGTGGTGCGAAACCATGGCGCCAGAAAGGCACTGGCCGTGCCCGCGCTGGAACCATTCGCAGTCCGATATGGCGCAGCGGTGGCGTTACATTTGCTGCACAGCCGCGCAATTACACGCAGAAAGTTAACCGCAAGATGTACAGGTCGGGTATTCGCTCGATTATGTCCGAGCTGGCGCGCCAGGATCGACTGGTTGTTGTTGAAGACATCACTGTAGATGCGCCAAAAACCAAGCAGTTGCTGGGTAAGCTTGCCGATCTGGGTGTTAGCAAGACTTTGATCGTTACAGAAACGGGTGACGAAAAACTGTACCTGTCTGCACGCAATCTACCCCATGTGGAAGTCAGCGATGTGGCTGGATTGAACCCGGTTAACCTGGTTCGTTATGAGCATGTTGTTGTAACCGTTGGTGCGATCCGCGCAATTGAAGAGTGGTTGTCATGAATCAGGAACGTATGTATCAAATTCTGCTGGTACCGCATGTATCTGAAAAGAGTACATTGCTGGCAGACACAAATAATCAGCATGTTTTCAAGGTTGCTACTGATGCGACTCGAGGTGAAGTTAAGCAGGCTGTAGAAGAATTGTTCAAGGTCAAGGTCGATAAGGTACGCATTCTTAACGTCAAGGGTAAATCCAAGCGTTTTGGCGGCCGTCTGGGCAAGCGTTCTGATATGCGTAAAGCATATGTAACGCTGAGTTCGGACAATGACATCGATTTTGCAGGCACGCACTAGGATTAAAGAGTAGGGGCACGAAGAAATGGCACTGGTAAAAACAAAGCCGACTTCTCCAGGGCGCAGATTTGTCGTCAAGGTAGTAAATAACGACCTGCACAAGGGTGCTCCGGTTCGTTCGTTGACTGAAAGCAAGGGCAAGAGTGGCGGACGTAACAATCACGGTCGTATAACCACGCGTCACGTGGGCGGTGGTCACAAGCAGGCATATCGCATCGTCGATTTCAAACGCAACAAGGATGGTATACCTGCACGTGTTGAAAGAATCGAGTATGACCCGAACAGAAGCGCACATCTTGCATTACTGGTTTACCAGGATGGTGAGCGTCGTTATATCATTGCTCCGAAAGGTATAGCTGCAGGTGATGTTCTGCAGTCGGGTTCAGATGCAGGTATCAAGCCGGGCAACTGTTTGCCATTGGCGAATATTCCTGTTGGTACCCAGGTTCATTGTATAGAGATGAAGCCTGGCAAAGGTGCACAGATCGCACGCGGTGCAGGTGCAAGCGCACAATTACTGGCCCGCGAAGGTGTTTATGCCACTCTGCGTTTACGTTCCGGTGAAATGCGCAAGATACACGTGAACTGCCGCGCAACTATTGGTGAGGTCGGCAATAGCGAGCATGGCTTGCGTTCACTGGGTAAAGCCGGTGCATCACGCTGGCGTGGTGTTCGTCCAACGGTTCGCGGTGTTGTGATGAATCCGGTGGATCACCCGCACGGTGGCGGCGAAGGCAGAACATCGGGTGGTCGTCATCCTGTTTCACCCTGGGGTGTGCCGACAAAGGGTTACAGAACACGCAGTAACAAGCGTACCGATGGCATGATTGTTCGCCGTCGTTACAAGCGCTGATTCGTATAGATTCAGCCAGAACAGACACGAGATTGGGAGTATATAAGTGCCACGCTCACTGAAAAAAGGTCCATTTATTGATCATCACCTGATGAACAAGGTAAATCAGGCTGTGGAAACCAGGGATCGCAAGCCGATCAAGACCTGGTCACGCCGTTCAACGGTTTTCCCGGAAATGGTGGGTCTGACCATTGCGGTTCATAACGGCAAGCAGCATGTGCCGGTACTGGTTAACGAAAACATGGTCGGCCACAAGCTGGGTGAGTTTGCGCTTACACGAACATACCGTGGCCACGTGGCAGACAAGAAAGCGAAGTAAACGATTATGGAAGTTACAGCTAAACACAGATTTGCACGCATCTCCCCGCAGAAGTGTCGCTTAATAGCCGATCAGATTCGTGGTCTGCCGGTAGAAGATGCATTGAACTCGTTGACATTCGGCACTACGAAGTCAGCGGCTATCATGAAAAAGGTGCTGGAATCAGCCATTGCGAATGCAGAGCACAACGAGGGCGCTGATATTGATGAGCTCAAGGTGTCTCGTGTATTCGTTGACGCCGGTCCGGTAATGAAGCGACTCGAAGCTCGCGCAAAAGGCCGTGGTAACAGAATAATCAAGCGTACCAGTCACATTACTGTGTCAGTGGCTGACAGATAAGAGAGATTGTAATGGGACAGAAAGTACACCCTGTAGGTATTCGTCTTGGAATTTCAACTGACTGGAATTCAAAGTGGTATGCATCATCTTCAGACTTTCCGGATCTGCTGAACGCCGATCTCAAGGTTCGTGCATACCTGAAGAAAAAACTTGAAAATGCCAACGTCAGCAAAATACAGATAGAGCGCCCAACACGTGCTGCTGTCATCACAATTCATACAGCCCGTCCAGGTGTGGTTATCGGCAAGAAAGGCGCTGATATTGAAAAGCTGCGTGAAGATGTTGCGAAGCTGATCGGGCTGCATATTAACAGCGTGAAGATAAACATCGAAGAAATTCGTAAACCCGAACTTGACGCTCAACTGGTAGCTGAGAGTATTGCGCAGCAGCTCGAGCGCCGCGTTATGTTTCGCCGTGCAATGAAGCGTTCGATACAGAACAGCATGCGTATGGGTGCGGAAGGTATCAAGATTATGGTCGGCGGTCGCCTGAATGGTGCTGAAATTGCACGCAGCGAGAGCTATGCCGAAGGTCGAGTGCCATTGCATACACTGCGCGCCGATATCGATTATGGCTTTGCCGAAGCGCTTACCACCTACGGAATCCTGGGTGTGAAAGTATGGATCTACAAAGGCGAGGTGTTTGATCTTTACGGGCAGCAGGAAACTGAGGCAACCAAAGCAGCCGGTGCGAACTAGAGGAATATTCAAGTGTTACAACCAAAACGCACAAAATTTCGCAAGCAGTTCAAGGGCAAAAACCGCGGTTTTGCACAGGCCGGTAGCCGGGTCAGTTTCGGCGAATTTGGCCTCAAGGCAACTGAGCGCGGCAGGGTGACTGCACGCCAGATCGAGGCAGCACGTCGTGCCATGACACGCCACATCAAGCGTGGTGGCAAGATATGGATTCGCATTTTCCCCGACGTTCCTATTTCCAGTAAGCCACTGGAAGTGCGTATGGGTAAAGGCAAGGGTAATGTCGATCACTGGGTTGCCAAGGTTCAACCGGGTACCGTTTTATATGAAATGGAAGGTGTGAGTGAAGAGCTGGCGCGTGAAGCATTTCGTCTCGCCGCTAACAAGCTGCCTATCAAAACAACTTTTGTACAGCGTACGGTGATGTAATGGCGACTGCAACTGATTACAGAAATATGTCCGTAGAGGACCTGAATAAAGAATTGATCGACTTACGTCGCGAACAATTTAACTTACGCATGCAGCAGGGTGCAGGCAACATGCCTAAGGTACACCGTTTTGGCGCTGTGCGTAAAGATATTGCACGGATAAAAACCGTGCTAACTGAAAAAACACAGGCGGGTAGCTGATAATGGAAACGACTGAATCAACAGTGGCTGAATCAACAGCAGCAGAATCCACGGCCCAGGCTGAGAAAGTACAGCGCACGCTGACTGGCTCTGTTACGAGCAATGCGATGGACAAGAGCATTACCGTGACTATCGAGCGCCGTATCAAGCATCCGGTTTATGGCAAGTACATCAGGCGCTCAACCAAGCTGCATGTGCACGATGAAAATAATGAATGTAACAAGGGTGATGTTGTTGTTATAGAACAATGTCGTCCAATGTCCAAAACAAAATCATGGCGGCTGGTTGAGGTCGTCGAAAAGGCAGGCGAAGCCTGATAAGAAACCGGCTTTAACAAAGAGACTCTACGAAGAGATAGGTTACAGGAAGCACTCATGATACAGATGCAAACAGTTTTAAATGCTGCTGATAACAGCGGTGCACGTAAAGTGCAGTGCATTAAGGTGCTTGGTGGTTCTCATCGCCGTTATGCTTCAGTTGGCGATGTAATCAAGGTCAGCGTAAAGGATGCGATTCCTCGCGGCAAGGTCAAAAAAGGTGAGGTGTATAACGCCGTCGTTGTGCGTACCACAAAAGGTGTTCGCAGGCCGGATGGTTCATTGATACGTTTTGACACAAATGCTGCTGTTTTACTGAATAATGCATTGCAGCCAATAGGCACACGCATATTTGGCCCGGTAACGCGCGAGCTTAGAACCGAAAGGTTCATGAAGATCATCTCGCTTGCACCGGAAGTGTTGTAGGAGATATCGGCATGAAACGTTTGTGTAAAGGTGACCAGGTCATTGTCATCAGTGGTAAAGATAAAGGTCGTCAGGGTACGGTACTTAAAGTAATGGCTGATGACCGGGTTCTGGTTGAATCGATCAATATGGTCAAAAAGCATACCAAGCCCAACCCGATGCAGGGTGTTGAAGGCGGTATTGTTGATAAAGAGATGCCGATGGATGCTTCGAATGTGATGTTATTTAACCCTGTAACAAACAAGGGTGATCGCGTTGGTTTCAAGGTACTGGAAGACGGCCGCAAGGTTCGTTACTTCAAGTCCAACGGCGAAGTTGTTGACGTTTAGGTTTTCAGATTATGGCGAGATTACAGCAGTTTTATAAAGACACCGTCGTCAAGAAATTGATGGACGAACGTGGCTACAAGAATGTCATGCAGGTGCCGCGGATAGAAAAAGTCACCATCAATATGGGTGTTGGCGAAGCGATTGGCGACAAGAAGGTCATCGAGAATGCGCTTGCTGATATGCAAAAGATATCAGGTCAGAAGCCGGTCACAACCCTGGCGCGTAAATCAGTTGCATCATTCAAGGTGCGTGATGGCTACCCGATTGGCTGCAAGGTAACTCTGCGCAAAGAGCGTATGTATGAATTTCTTGATCGCCTGATCAGTGTGGCAATTCCACGTATACGTGATTTCCGCGGTATGAGCCCGAAAGCTTTCGATGGCCGTGGTAATTACAACATGGGCGTCAAAGAACAGATTATTTTCCCTGAAATCGAGTATGAGAAGATTGATGCAATACGTGGTATGGATATAAATATAACCACGTCTGCAACAAATGATGAAGATGCGCGCGCACTGCTGGCGGCATTTAACTTCCCATTCAAAAACTGAGTAAGAGATAGAGAACGCGGATATGGCAAAAGTTTCGATGGTGCAACGTGAGCAGAAGCGCACACGCCTTGTAAAGAAATATGCAGAAAAACGTGAAGCCTTGCGTGCTGTGCTGAAAAGTGTTGACGCAAGCATTGACGAGAAGATGGATGCGCAAAAGCAATTGCAAATGCTGCCGCGTGATTCCAGTCCGGTTAGACAGCGTAACCGTTGCCGGGTAACTGGCCGCCCACATGGCTACTTCCGTAAGTTTGGACTGTGCCGTAATAAATTAAGAGAAACTGCCATGCGTGGAGATATTCCAGGCCTGGTCAAGGCCAGCTGGTAAGCGGGTAGGTACACATCATGATGACAGATCCAATTGCTGACATGCTGACACGCATAAGAAATGGACAATCTGCCGGTAAGGCAGATGTAACCATGCCTTCATCCAAAGCAAAACTGGCCATTGCCAGTGTAATGAAAGAGGAAGGATACATCACTGATTTTGCAGTCAGCGGTGATGCCAAGCCGAATATGACGGTTACACTGAAATACTATCAGGGTAGTCCGGTAATTGATGAAATGAAACGCGTCAGCCGTCCTGGGTTGCGAATTTATAAAAACAAGGACGAGTTGCCGAAGGTTCTGAATGGCCTTGGTATTGCAATAATTTCGACATCTGCCGGCGTAATGACCGATAAAAAGGCCAGGTCGGAAGGTCGTGGCGGCGAGGTGATCTGTACGATTTCTTAATGACATCGTTTGATCTTAAATAACTAAGAGTTCTGAAATGTCACGTATAGCGAATAATCCGGTAGAAATTCCATCAGGTGTTGAAGTCAACATTAGTGGCCAGTCGATGTCTGTTAAAGGCAAGAATGGCAATATGTCGATGGAAGTGAATAACAAGGTGCAGGTCAAGCAGGAAGACAACGTACTCAAGTTCAGCGGTAAAGAAGGTGTCGATGGTTCTGTTGCCATGGCGGGAACCATGCGTTCTCTGGTCAATAACATGGTCGTCGGCGTTAGCCAGGGCTTTGAGAAAAAACTCGAACTGATTGGCGTTGGTTATCGTGCTCAGGCACAGGGTAACAAGCTCAATTTGACCCTGGGTTTTTCACACCCGGTCGTATACGACGTACCTGAAGGTATTAGCATCGAAACACCGAGTCAGACCGAAATTGTGGTTAAAGGCGCTGACAAGCAGAAAGTTGGACAGGTTTCCGCCGAAATTCGCGCGTATCGTCCACCTGAGCCTTACAAGGGCAAGGGTGTTCGCTACTCTGATGAGCGCGTAATACGTAAAGAAGCCAAGAAGAAATAATTAAGCGAACATAGCAAACAGGCAATCGCGATGAAATCGAAAAAAGAAAGCAGACTTCGCAGGGCGAAAAGAACGCGCTTGAAGATTAGTGAGCTTGGCGCTCATCGTCTTAGTGTGCACCGCACGCCCAGGCATATCTATGCCCAGGTGATCGAGCCGGTCGGTAACAAGGTTATCGCCAGTGCATCGACTGTGCAGAAAGACGTGCGTGATGGTTTGAAGTCAACCGGCAATGCCGAAGCTGCAGCAGCAGTAGGCAAGGCAATTGCTGAAAAATCAAAATCGGCTGGAGTGGATCAGGTTGCATTTGATCGTTCCGGTTTCAAGTATCACGGCAGAATCAAGGCATTGGCCGATGCTGCGCGTGAAAACGGTTTGAAACTGTAAACCGTAACAACAGGATCTAATAATGGCAAAAGTAGAAGCACCCGCACCTAAAGACGACCTGATAGAAAAACTGGTAGCAGTTAATCGTGTTGCCAAGGTGGTAAAAGGCGGTCGTCAGTTTGGTTTTACTGCACTGACTGTTGTCGGTGATGGCAAAGGCCAGATCGGTTTTGGTTATGGCAAGGCAAAAGAAGTACCGCTGGCCATACAAAAGGCCATGGATCGTGCACGCAAGAACATGAAGAAAGTAGACCTCATTGCCGGAACATTGCAGCATGCGACCTATGGCGAGCATGGCGCTGCCAACGTTTACATGCAGCCGGCATCCGAAGGTACAGGCATTATTGCCGGCGGTGCGATGCGCGCTGTATTCGAGGCTGCAGGTGTGAGAAATGTGCTGGCCAAGATCAATGGAACACGTAACCCTGTTAACGTTGTTCGTGCAACCATCAACGGCCTTGCCGGTATGGCATCACCATCCTACGTTGCTGCCAAGCGTGGTAAAACTGTAGAAGAAGTTCTGGGTTAAAGACATGGCTGATAAAGAGCTGAAAGTAACATTAATTAAGAGCGCATCTGGCAGGCTGAAGAAGCACCAGGCCTGTGTGCGTGGACTGGGTTTGCGCCGTACTAATCATTCTGTACTGGTTAAAGACACGCCTGAAAATCGCGGCATGATCAACAAGGTGTCATACATGCTGTCTGTTGAAGAAGCCTAAAAGGGGAAATGGCATGCAATTAAATAACCTGCATCCTGCCGAGGGCAGCAAGAAAACCAGCAAGCGCGTCGGTCGTGGTATCGGCAGCGGTTGGGGCAAAACCTGTGCGCGTGGCCACAAGGGCCAGAAATCACGTTCGGGTGGTTTCCACAAGGTCGGTTTTGAAGGCGGACAGATGCCTTTGCAGCGTCGTCTGCCCAAGGTTGGGTTTAACTCAAGAATGGCCAGCACGCGCGCGGAAGTGCGTTTGCACGAGCTTGAAAAAGTGGCAGCAGATGTTATTGATCTGCTTGCATTGATTGCAGCCGGTATCGTGCCGGCCAATACCGAAAAGGCTAAAGTAATTGCATCCGGTGTGATTAGCAAGGGTGTTCAATTAAAAGGTATCAGTGTTACGCCTGGCGCGCGTAAGGCAATAGAGGCTGCCGGCGGGGGGATCCAGGACTGATTCAGTCCTGATTAATCATGGCAGGCCTGGGCTTAGGTAATCTGAAGGAACTGAAACAGCGTTTACTGTTTGTCATTGGTGCGCTTATCGTATTTCGAATAGGCGCATTTATACCTGTACCGGGTATTGATCCAACTGTGCTGTCAACCCTGTTTGATCAACAGAAGGGAAGCATACTCGGGGTGTTCAACCTGTTTTCAGGTGGTGCGCTGGGACGTATGTCGATCTTTGCGCTTGGTATCATGCCCTATATTTCGGCATCGATTATCATGCAGCTGCTGGCGGTAACCGTACCCTCGCTGGAGCAGATCAAGAAGGAAGGTGAATCGGGTCGTCGAAAGATTGCGACTTATACCCGTTATTTCACCCTGGTGCTGGCAACATTTCAGTCAATCGGCATTTCAACTGCGTTGCAGTCCCAGTCGGTTGGGGCAAATCCGCTGGTGATAACCCCGGGTTTTGGCTTTGTATTTACCGCAGCGGTCACGCTGGTTACAGGTACCATGTTTCTGATGTGGCTGGGTGAACAGGTAACCGAGCGTGGCATCGGCAACGGCATATCGATGATTATTTTTGCGGGTATTGTTGCTGGCCTGCCCAGCGCTATTGGCGGAACGCTGGAACTGGTGCGTACTGGCGAACTGCACACGCTGACAGCTATCTTCCTGTTCGTTATGGCGGTTGCCGTCACAGGTTTTGTTGTCTTTGTCGAGCGGGGCCAGCGGCGTATAACGGTAAATTATGCCAAGCGCCAGCAGGGCAGGCGTATGTATGCTGCACAGAGCAGCCATTTGCCGTTGAAGTTGAATATGGCCGGTGTAATTCCGCCGATTTTTGCCTCCAGTATTATTCTGTTTCCCGCGACCATGGGCAGCTGGTTCGGACAGTCAGAAGGCATGGAATGGCTGCAGAATATTGCCGGGACACTGGCGCCAGGGCAGCCTGTTTACGTGTTCCTGTATGCGCTGGCAATCATATTTTTCTGCTTTTTCTATACCGCACTTGTATTTAATGCGCGTGAAACAGCAGATAACCTGAAGAAATCGGGTGCATTCATCCCGGGTATACGCCCGGGTGAGCAGACAGCAAAGTACATTGATACAGTGATGACACGCCTGACATTTGTCGGTGCGATCTATATAACGCTGGTGTGCCTGTTGCCTGAATTTTTGATTTTGTACTGGAATGTGCCGTTTTACTTTGGTGGTACATCCCTGTTGATTATCGTCGTGGTCGTTATGGACTTCATGGCGCAGGTTCAGTCTCACATGATGTCACATCAATATGAAGGCCTGATGAAAAAGGCTAACCTGCAGAATTACAAACGTTAGTGAATCGGTTTTAACCGGAGTATTGAGATGAAAGTACGTGCATCAGTCAAAAAGATGTGTCGCAACTGCAAAATTATCAAGCGCCATGGTATCGTCCGCGTGATTTGTACCGATCCGCGCCATAAACAGCGACAGGGCTAGGTCTTTAGATCTGGTTGATTTGACACATATTAATAGCTAAAATTGCGCGCTTTGCCGCGCAGAAACGGGAACAAAAATGGCTCGAATAGCAGGAATTAACATTCCACCGAACAAGCATACTGTCATAGGTCTTACTTATATCTATGGCATTGGCCGCACCAGTGCTCAGAAAATCTGTGCATCGACCGGTATAGAAGAGAACCAGAAAATCGGGGAACTGTCTGAAGAGGTGCTGGAAAAGCTGAGAACCGAGGTAGGTAACTACACGATCGAAGGCGACCTTCGCCGTGAAGTTTCGATGAGTATCAAACGCTTGATGGATCTCGGCTGCTATCGAGGAATTCGCCATCGCCGCGGCTTACCTCTGCGCGGTCAAAGAACACGCACCAATGCGCGTACCCGTAAGGGACCGCGTAGACCGGTTACTAAATAAATCGCCTGATTTTCGGAAAATTACTAATGGCTAAAGCTGAAACACGAAAAAAAGTTAAACGCTCGGTAACTGATGGTATAGCGCATATTTATGCCTCGTTTAACAATACCATCATAACGATCACTGACCGTCAGGGTAATACACTGGCATGGGCGACGGCGGGCGGTTCCGGCTTTCGTGGATCACGCAAGAGTACACCGTTTGCGGCACAGGTTGCTGCAGAACGTGCCGGTACACGCGCCCTGGATTATGGTATGAAAAATCTCGACGTCAAGGTATGTGGGCCCGGTCCCGGTCGTGAATCTGCTGTGCGCTCACTGAACAATGTTGGTTTCAAGATCATGAATATCACCGACGTAACACCTATCCCGCATAATGGTTGCCGTCCGCCTAAAAGGCGTCGCGTTTAAGACCGGAGAAAATGTAAGTGGCTAAATATACTGGACCAAAATGTAAACTCAGCCGTCGCGAAGGCGTTGACCTCGAGTTGAAATCAGCACTGCGACCACTGGACAGCAAATGCAAGCTTGACCAGATTCCCGGCCAGCATGGTGCTCGTCGAACTCGTCTGTCTGACTATGCGCTGCAGTTGCGTGAAAAGCAGAAATTACGTCGTATCTATGGCGTACTGGAAAAGCAGTTCCGCAATTACTACAAGGCTGCTGCCAGCCAGAAAGGCTCAACCGGTGAAAACCTGCTTTCACTGCTCGAGACCCGCCTGGACAACGTTGTTTATCGCAGTGGCTTCGGTGCAACACGTGCGGAAGCGCGCCAGCTGGTCAATCACAAGGCAATCATGGTTAACAACAAGGTCGTAAACATACCTTCGTATCAGGTCAGGCCGAATGATGTGATTACAATTCGCGAGAAAGCGAAGAAGCAGACACGCATCACTGATTCGATCAATCTGGCAAAAACCAGAGGTATCGCTGAGTGGATTTCACTTGATGAAAACAAGCTGGAAGCAACATTCAAGAATGTGCCGGAACGTACCGACCTTCCGCCAGATATCAACGAACAGCTCGTTGTGGAACTTTACTCCAAATAGTGCAGCATCCAATTAGAGGATAATATAGGGCATGTCAGAAGAATTACTCACACCGCGTACTATCAACGTTCAGGCTTACAGCGACACGCACGCCAAAGTTGCGCTTGAGCCGCTGGAAAGAGGTTTTGGTCATACGCTTGGAAATGCGCTGCGTCGTATTTTGCTTTCCTCGATTGAAGGCAGTGCAATTACCGAAGTTGAAATTGAAGGTGTTGTACATGAATACAGCACCATCGATGGCGTTCAGGAAGACGTTCTCGAAATACTGCTGAACCTGAAAGGTGTTGCACTGCGCATGCATAACAATACCGAAGCGACGCTTACGCTTAGAAAAGAAGGCGCCGGTGTTGTTACCGCGGGTGATATTGAAACCGGTCATGATGTTGAAATCGTCAATCCTGACCATGTTATTGCCAGCCTGAACGCCGAAGGCAAGCTCAATATGACACTCATGGTGACCAAAGGCCGTGGTTATCAGCCAGTAACGCGCCGTAAAGACGACGGAGAAGGTTCCGTTATCGGCCACCTGAAACTGGATGCATCATACAGTCCGATTCGCAGGGTTGCCTATAACGTCGAAAACGCGCGTGTTGCCCAGAGTACAAACCTGGACAAGCTGATTATTGACCTGCAGACCAATGGAACCGTAGATCCGGAAGCAGCAATTCGTACCGCTGCAACCATATTACAGAACCAGCTGTCATCCTTCGTCAACCTGCAGAGCATGGAAGATGAAACTGAAGCCCAAGTGGAAGCGGATATCGATCCGATATTGCTGCGCCCGGTAGACGAGCTCGAGCTGACGGTTCGTTCGGCAAACTGCTTGAAAGCAGAAAATATTTATTATATTGGCGACCTGATTCAGCGCACTGAAGTTGAGCTGCTCAGAACACCTAACCTTGGCAAAAAGTCTCTGACAGAGATCAAGGACGTTCTGGCATCGCACGGTCTGTCACTTGGAATCCAACTAGAAAACTGGCCACCTGCTTCTATCAGGGAAAAGGAAGCCAGCTAATTTAACGTATCAGGTATACATCATGCGTCATCGTAAATCAGGCCGTCAGCTGAACAGAAACAGCAGTCATCGCAAGGCGATGTTCAGCAATATGGCGAATTCACTGTTCCAGCACGAAATCATCAAGACCACCTTGCCCAAGGCGAAGGAATTGCGTCGTGTTGCCGAGCCGCTGATTACCATGGCCAAGGAAGACTCGGTTGCCAAGCGCCGCCTGGCCTTTTCCCGCCTGCGTGACAATGCAGCAGTGGGCAAGTTGTTCAATGAGCTGGGTCCGCGCTATAAAGAACGTGCCGGTGGTTATACACGCATTATGAAATGCGGATATCGCCCGGGTGATGCAGCGCCGATGGCCTACATCGAACTTGTAGACCGCCCTGAAAGCAGTTCTGCTGAAGACTAAGTAAACCCGGTATTCGATACACGAAAAGCCAGCATCAAGCTGGCTTTTCTGTTTTGACGCCCTGTTTTCCAGCAAAGTCGCAAAGTATCACGTGGAAATATCATTTATCGTTCTATTGAACATTTGGTTTCGCCCTGTTGGGCGAGTTACTTTTCTTCCAACAGCGGAAGAAAAGTAACCAAAAGAACGCCGCCCCGAAACGTTTGCCCTTCGGGTTCCCGAGGCATTCGACTTTGCCAACGGGCCGTCCTGACTCGCCGTCCGGGCTCGACAGGACTAAATCCGACGTCCCTGTCGGATTTTCCCTACCAAAGCCGAATGCCTCGGCAAACTTCACGGGGGATCAACCTGTTTTCGTCGAACAATGCGTAGGGTGCAATAGCGCAGCGTATTGCACCGAGAGGATCTGGTGGATTACGGCTAGCGCCTAATCCACCCTACGGGTATGCGAAGCACGAGCGCCCGGGATGCATTTTTTGGGTTACGTTTTTTGTGCGAACAAAAAAGGTAACTCGCTCCAGCAGGAGCGAAATACAATGTTGGTTAGTACGAATTACTGATACTCGCCACGAAAGTCGATCATACAAAAACAACCAATAACGTTGTGTTCTCTGAAGCACGTATTCGAATATTCACCCTCTCGAATCAGGAGAGTGCGAAAAATACACACCACGCTTGCGTCTTGGCGAAATTAATATATCTACAGGGCGCTAGCCGGTGCGTTTGAGTTCGTCATCGCGGTAGTGCGGATCTATCCAGCATGCAGGAAGTTCTTCTCCTGACTGAAACTGTAAATTATCCTTGCTGAACTTGTCAGGATCCTGCAATTCTTCTCCGAAATGCATGCGGCCTACGATTTCCTTGTTGAATGGATCGAACAGGTCTTTCAAGCTCAGGACTTCTACCAGATGACCATCATTTTTTTTCTTCAGAAACATGGCAAACCTCCTTCTTATATTTCTATTCTACACCCGGGCCACATACAGACCCAAGAGCTATATGTCCATAAAAACGGCTCATCAACTCGCTGCTTTTTTATCCTGCTCGGGTTTTAAAATGCGCTGCAGATAGTGGCCGGTAAACGAGTCGGGAATATCGGCGACTTGCTCGGGTGTGCCAGATGCAATCAATTGCCCGCCCTTGTAACCACCTTCGGGGCCCAGGTCGATAATCCAGTCAGCTGTTTTAATGATGTCCATGTTGTGCTCGATGACGATGACGGTGTTGCCGTGATCACGCAAACGATGCAGTACATCGAGCAGCTGTTGCACGTCATGAAAATGCAGGCCTGTCGTCGGCTCATCCAGTATGTAAACGGTGCGGCCGGTGTCACGTTTTGATAATTCGCGTGACAGCTTTATGCGCTGGGCTTCACCGCCAGATAAAGTGGTCGCTCGTTGACCCAGGGTGATATAGGAAAGCCCGACGTCCATCAAGGTTTGCAGTTTTCTCCTGATCACCGGAATGGCGTCAAAGAATACGAGCGCATCTTCGACGGTCATTTCCAGCACTTCGTGGATGTTCCGGCCTTTGTATTTGATTTCCAGCGTCTCTCGATTGTAGCGCTTGCTATGGCAGACATCGCAGGGTACATAGACATCAGGTAGAAAATGCATTTCGACCTTGATAACGCCGTCACCCTGGCAGGCTTCACAGCGTCCGCCTTTGACATTAAAGCTGAAACGCCCGGGTTTGTAACCGCGTGAGCGCGCTTCCTGCGTAGCTGAGAACAGTTCGCGTATCGGCGTGAACAAGCCGGTATAGGTGGCCGGATTTGAACGTGGTGTTCGACCTATCGGCGCCTGGTTGATTTCAACGACTTTATCGAAATGCTCGATGCCATGATGTGAAGCGTGTGGCGCTACCGGCATGGAATTGTTATTAATTTCACGTGCGAGGATGGCATAAAGCGTATCGTTCACCAGGGTGGACTTGCCCGATCCAGAAACACCGGTAATACAGGTGAATAAACCAACCGGAAAGTCGACGTCCAGGTTTTGCAGATTATTGCCGCTGGCGCCTTTGATGGAAAATACGCTGGAAGAGATCGGTGTGCGCCTGGCGGGTATATCGATTTGTTTAACACCGGCAAGGTATTGCCCCGTGATCGAATGCCTGTTCGCCATGATTTCCTGCGGCGTGCCCTGGGCAATAATTTCACCGCCATGCACACCAGCGCCGGGGCCGATATCGATCACGTGGTCCGCGCTCATGATGGCATCTTCGTCATGTTCGACCACGATCACCGTGTTGCCGATGTCACGCAAATGCGTCAGGGTGCTGAGCAAGCGGTCGTTGTCACGCTGGTGCAGGCCGATCGAAGGTTCGTCGAGGATATACATGACGCCGACCAGGCCGGCACCGATCTGGCTGGCCAGTCGAATGCGCTGTGACTCGCCGCCGGACAAGGTATCCGAGCTGCGTTCCAGGGTCAGGTAATCCAGGCCGACATTGACCAGGAATTGCAGTCGCGCCGAGATTTCATTGTTGATTTTTGCGGCGATTTCACCGCGCTTGCCGTCGAGGCTGAGCCCGGTAAAGAACTCGAGTGTCTTGACGATGGGCATTGCGCTGATCTCAGGCAATGTTTTGTCTTCGATAAATACGTGTCGTGCGGCTTTATTCAGACGGCTGCCATGGCAGGCAGGGCAGGCTTGCTGCGACAGGTATTTTGCCAGCTCCTCGCGTACCACATTGGATTCTGTTTCGCGGTAGCGGCGTTCCATGTTGTGCAGTACGCCTTCAAAAGCCTGGGTGCGTTTTTTTCCGCGCCTGCCACGATGCCCGGGGTAGTGAAACTCGATTTTTTCCTTGCCGCTGCCATACAGCAGTATGTTTTTTATGTTGTCATCGAGCTCCTCGAAGGGTATCTCGATGTCAAGGCCGTAATGCTCCGCCAGCGCTGTGATAATGCTGAAATAATAGGCATTACGCCTGTCCCAGCCGCGTATCGCGCCGCCGGCCAGGCTCAGGTGCGGGTTTGAAACCACCCGGTCAGGATCGAAGAACTGCTGGTTACCGATGCCGTCACACTCGGGACATGCCCCCGCAGGGTTGTTGAAAGAGAACAGCCGGGGTTCGAGTTCCTGCAGGCTGTAGCCGCAGCTCGGGCAGGCAAAACGTGCCGAGAACATCAGCTCGGCCTGTTCGTTATCGTCCATCCAGGCAACAGTGGCAATGTCATCGGCGAGGTGCAGTGTTGTTTCAAATGA
>CALLCZ010000149.1 GCA_937998645.1 uncultured Gammaproteobacteria bacterium | reverse complement strand
CACTGGAGCCGTCGATCGTAATCATGTCACCTTCGCGGATCGCGTGACTGCCGACGTGTGCCTCGCGACGCTCCACATCGACATGGATGCCCTCGGCGCCGGCCACGCAGGGCTTGCCCATACCGCGCGCCACCACCGCCGCGTGGGAGGTCTTGCCGCCGCGGCTGGTAAGGATACCCTCGGAGGCGAAGAAGCCGTGGATGTCTTCGGGTTTGGTTTCTTCACGAACCAGAATAACCTGTTCACCTTCCTGACTGGCTATTTCCGCCTGGTCAGCATCGAATACGATATGACCCGAGGCGGCGCCCGGTGATGCCGGCAGGCCCTGTGAAATAGGGAGTGACTTGTAATCCGGATCAAGCATCGGGTGCAAAACCTGGTCAAGTTCTTCCGGGTCGACCCGCATGATCGCATCCTGTCGGCTGATCAGTTCTTCCTTGACCATCTCCACCGAGGTGCGCACGCGCGCGGTTGCATTCATTTTACCGTTGCGGGTCTGCAGGCAGTAAAGAATGCCTTTTTCGATGGTGTATTCGTAATCCTGAACTTCACGGTAGTGGTTTTCCAGGCGGTCGCGCAGGGCGACCAGCTGCCTGTACATCTCAGGCATGATCTGTTCGAGTTCATGCACCGGCTTGGGTGTACGAATACCTGCAACCACGTCCTCGCCCTGGGCGTTGACCAGGAATTCGCCGAACATCACGTTCTCGCCGGTAGCCGGGTTACGGGTAAAACCAACGCCTGTAGCGCAGTCATCGCCCATGTTGCCGAACACCATGGTCTGAATATTGACCGCGGTACCGTTGGCCATACCCGGGGTGATCTTGAATTCCCGGCGATAATCGACCGCACGTTTACCCGACCACGAGTTGAAAACCGCCTTGATAGACAGGATTAATTGTTCGTAGACATCTTCCGGGAAGGGCCTTCCGGTTTCACCCTGGACCACGTCAAGAAAAACATCGCTGATCTCGCGAAGGTTGTCGGCACTAAGATCAATATCGGCACTGACACCTTCACGTTTCTTTAATTCATCAAAGGGCTTGTCAAATTTTTCATCAGCGATACCCAGTGCAACCTTGCCGAACAGTTGCACGAATCGCCGGTACGCGTCCCAGGCAAAACGTTCGTTGCCCGTTAGCTTGATCAGGCCGGGCAGGGTTTCAGCATTCAGCCCGAGATTGAGGATGGTATCCATCATGCCGGGCATCGACAGGGCGGAACCCGAGCGTACAGACAGCAGCAGCATGTTATCGGCATCGCCGAAACCTTTGCCGGTCGCTTCTTCCAGTGCAGCAATCTGATTGTGAACTTCGTCCATCAGGCCGGGTGGCAGTTCACGGTCTTCAGCGCCCAGGTAACTCAGGCAGGCTTCTGTGCTGATGACAAAACCCGGGGGTACGTTGATGCCAATTTGTGTCATCTCGCACAGGTTGGCGCCTTTACCGCCGAGCAGTTTCTTGTTCTGGCCGTCACCTTCCTTGAATGAATAGACGTATTGTGTGTTTGCGGCGCTGATATCCATAGGTGTATTTATGGCGCTGGTACTCATTAATGTTCTCCCCAATGTGACCGACATCATCGGCCATGATTTAGTAGCTAATAACCACGTGGTTATTATTAATGCGAAATGTTACGGTTTTGTGAATAAATCCCGGCGTTGGGCATAGGTAAACAGTATATTCACTGACTGAACACGTAAATGTTAATGATTATCGGAACATGAATGTTGACGCACATCAATAAAACAGGCACTAGCGCCTGCTGGCGAATAATCAAGGAAACAGTACCGATAAATAGCTCGCTTCAGTTGCGGAATCAGTATAGTCAGGATGTGGCTGAGTGCAAGCTGATGTTAGAAAAATGTACCGGATTCAACCTCATTTCGCATGGCTTGAGTCATTACACAATGAATACCGGGCAGATATAAGGAAAAAAGCGGTTTACGGGTAATTTCGGTGAGCTCTGAATAGTCGAAGAATCCTGCCTATACTCATTCCTATTCAGGATAATTAGAACAAGCTCAGGGCTGGGGAATGATCACACCATCGTTGGTACAATCGTGGTTCGGCTATGCATGCCAGCAAATGCAGGGTGTGGTGCAGGCTTGTGTCTACCTTGGTGAAGCTGAAAGAGGTCCGTACAAGCTGTTCGAAACCTACTCGGATTCCTTTGTTCATAGTGAGCTTATCCACGAAAATGTTGAAGCCGCGCTAAAAAGGCGCAAATCCGTGGTGACTCGAACCGGCGCCAGCCAGGGTGAAGCTGAAGTCAAACAACTGCTTGCAGTCAATGCCGCTCAACCGGTTTCAGCTATAAGCAGCACAAGTTTCCTGATTACATCTCCGCTGTTGATAGAACGTCAACTTCACGGTGCAATCAGCATCGAGTTTAAAAATGATCCTGCTGTTAAAAACCGGGACTTTCTCAAGAATGTAGAAACCGCAATCAAGTGGCTGCAGTTTCTATCCACTAATAATGTCGGTGATAGCGGTTCACCTGGAAATGCCGGCCTGGCTTTGCAGATTACCGCGCGTGCCTTATCACAGGATTCATCTGCGGAAGCAGCGACATCTGTGGTCACCGAGCTGGCGACGCGGCTGTCATGTGAGCGTGTCAGTATCGGATTCAGGGAAGGCCGTGAACTGAAGCTGTATGCCCTGTCACACAGCGCACGCTATGAATCCCGGCAAAATTTGATCAAACGCATCGAAGCGGCAATCGAAGAAGCTGTTGATCAGAAAGAAACACTGTTTTATCCGGCGACGGATAAAAGTACCTTTATGCTGCAGGCCCACGATGAGCTGGCGAAAAATCACGGTGGTAGTTTCATTTGTACCGTACCCCTGATTCATCACGGGCAGGTAACCGGCGGCGTTATTTTTGAACGCAATTCTGCCGCACCCGCATTTACGCCTGAAACCATTGAACTGTGTGAGCAGCTGGCAGCATTGTTTGCCCCCATTCTTGAATTTCGCCGTCTCAACGATCGCCCTTTGTCGGAGAAGACCAGAGAGCTGCTCAAGAGTGCAGCATCAGGGGTTTTTGGCAGCGGTCATCTGGGCTTGAAGTTTGTCGTTGCAGTGAGTGTACTGGCTGTGATGACCTTGACCATGGTGCAATGGAATTACAAGGTGTCGGCCAACTCGGTTCTTGAGGGTACGGTAGAGCGCGTGATTACTGCACCGGAAGAAGGCTATATCAAGGACGCACCGGCAAGACCGGGTGACCTGGTTTCTGCAAAGCAAACGCTGGCAACGCTGGATGACAGGGATCTGAAGCTGGAAAAACTGAAATGGAGTGGTAAGCAAAAACAGATAAGAAAAGAATACAGGGAAGCGCTGGCAGGTCGCGACAGATCTCAAATCGGTATTCTGCGGACACAACTGGACCAGGCCCAGGCACAACTGGAAATTCTCGAGAAAAAACTCGAACGCACGGTAATCAACGCACCTATCGGTGGTGTCATTGTCAGCGGCGACTTCACGCGCGCGCTTGGCTCGCCCGTGGAAAGAGGCCAGATCATGTACAAGGTTTCGCCGCTCGATCATTACCGGGTATTGCTCGATGTTGATGAAAGCGACGTTGCTGAATTGTCCGTCGGTATGAAGGGCGAGCTGACGCTGTCAGCTGCTGCTGAAGACAGCTTTGAAATTGTTGTTGACAAGATTACGCCTGTATCAGAAGCCGGCGATGGTGCTAATTACTTTCAGGTTGAAGCTTCGCTGGTTGAAACGCCACAGTTCCTGCGGCCCGGTATGCAGGGCGTCAGTAAAATAGAAATTGGCGAACGGCGATTGCTCTGGGTCTGGACACATAAACTGGTCGACTGGCTGCGCCTGAAGCTCTGGGCCTGGTGGTAGGCCATGGCTGATCAACTGTTCAGTTCTCACTGGTACCGGGTTGCCAATATCAAACTGTCCTTGCGCAGTCACGTACGCGTACATCAACATGTGTATCGGAACGGCACCTGGTACATCCTGCGCGATGAATCATCGGGGCGTCACCATCGCTTCAATGAGGCGGCCTACAGCTTCATAAAACTGATCAACGGAAAGCGAACGGTCAATGAAATCTGGGAAATGATGCAGGAGTCGCTAGGCGATGATGCACCCACCCAGGAAGAAGTGATTCAATTACTGGGCCAGCTTCACCACGCTGACCATCTGTTAGCCGAATTGACGCCTGATGTGGAGGAATTGATCGATCGCAGAAAAAAAGAAAGAAAAAATCTGTTCATCTCCAGGGTTGGCAATCCGCTTGCAATACGTATTCCTCTTGTAGATCCTGACAGGCTGCTGACACGCTGGATGCCTTTTGTAAGGCCACTGTTCTCAAAAACTGCGGCAGTCATCGGCCTGGTCATCATGCTGTATGCATTGCTGGAAATGGTGCGTCACTGGTCAATGTTGAGCAACCATGCAATGGAGCATGCACTCTCGCCGTATAACCTGCTCATCATCTGGTTTGTATACCCGCTGGTGAAAGGCATACACGAACTCGGCCACGGTTTTGCCGTTAAAAAATGGGGTGGTGAAGTTCATGAGCTGGGAATCATGATGCTGGTGCTGATGCCGGTGCCCTATGTAGATGCATCAGCTGCATCATCATTCAGGTCCAAGCGTCGACGCATGATTGTAGGCGCGGCAGGGATCATCGTTGAGCTGTTTCTGGCATCTGTTGCATTACTGCTCTGGCTGAATGTACAGCAGGGGCTTGTGAGTGATGTGTTGTTCAATATTATGTTGATCGGTGGAGTTTCAACCCTGCTGTTCAATGGAAATCCGCTGTTACGTTTCGACGGCTACTATGTGTTTGCCGATGCAATAGAAATTCCGGGGCTCGGTAAAAGAGCCAATCGATATTACATCTACTTGATACAAAAATACCTGTTCGATGTGAAGGCTGTTAAATCACCGGTTACTGCTGATGGCGAAAGCCAGTGGTTTGTGATTTACGGGGCTGCGGCTTTCGTCTACCGGATTATGATCATGGTCATGATCACCCTGTTCGTTGCGGGCAAATATTTCTTTATTGGCGTCGGGCTTGCAATCTGGGTGATCTTTTTGCAACTGGTCTTGCCCGTATTAAAAGCCATTGCATACTTATTGAAAAGCCCAACCCTGTCACAACGGCGCGAGAGGGCGTTGTCTGTAAGTATTGGCACTATCGTGACTGTTGTTGCCATGTTATTCCTGATACCCATGCCATTGAATACCATGGCTGAAGGAGTTGTATGGATGCCGGAACATTCCTACGTGCGTGCAGGTAGTAACGGTTTCATCCAGGACATTCTCGTTAAGGACGGGGAGCATGTAAAAAAGGGCGATGTGCTGATAGTGACTCATGACCCGTTGATGCAGGCGCAACTCAAGTTGCTGGAAGCTAACAGGAAAGAGTTGGCGGTTAAATATGATGTTTTAATGCAGGAAGATATTGTTGAGTCTGAAATTGCGCTGGAAGAAATCAACATACTTGACGGCAAGATTCGGCGCCTGAAAGAACAAATTTCGGAGATGACAATCACCAGTCCTGTCGACGGTGTTTTTATTATTGCGGAATCCAAGGACTTGCAAGGACATTACCTCAAGCAGGGCGATCCCATTGCCTATGTCATCGATTTCAATGATGTCTCGGTGCGTGCAGTAGTGCCGCAAAATTCCATAGGCATGGTAAGAAAGCAAACTCGTGATGTGGAAATACGGCTTGAAGGTATGCTGCAGCAAAGAATTCCATCATCTATCGAAAGAGAAATACCGGCAGCAACCTATCGGCTGCCAAGCAAGGCCCTGGCGCAGGACGGTGGCGGTAAAATACAGACCGATCCTTTTGACGAGGAGGGTGTGAGAACAAAGGATCAGTACTTCCAGTTTGAACTTGCGTTTCCGGATTCAGGCAGAAGTCAGCATGTCGGTAAGCGTGTCTACATTCGTTTTACACACGGTTATGAGCCACTGGCATGGCAATGGTATCGCTCATTTGAAGAGTTGTTCCTCGATGAGCTGGGGCGCGTATAGATGTCCGCCAGCGGTGCAATAAAATTCCGTTCACTGTTTGCAGCGGCTGATGATACAGAACCATTGCCGCATCCCGGGATATATTTTGGATCCTATCCATACCGGAAAGAAGAAGTTAAAGGCAAGTTAGAGGAATTTCTTCGCAGTTTCGCATCTTTTTCATCCAGGCCTGAAGCGGCCAGTACAAAGCACTGGCAAACGTTTACCCGGCGTGTTGAAGCGATGGACAAACCGTTGAGTAAAATGAGTGAGCGTGAACTTGATGGCTGGATACTGGACATCAGGAAGAAGCTCAATCGCAAGGGGCTGACAGAAGAGATTACTGCCAGGGCATTTGCCACCATACGCGAGGTTGCCGGCAGGGTGCTTGGTATGAAGCACTTTGATTGTCAGTTAATCGGCGGCTGGGTCATGCTGCAGGGCATGATTGCTGAAATGCAGACCGGGGAAGGCAAGACTTTGACGGCAACGTTGCCTGCAAGTTGTGCGGCTATGGCTGGCATGCCGGTGCATGTGGTTACTGTAAACGATTACCTGGTTGAGCGTGATGCCAGTCTTATGCGACCGGTGTATGAACGACTTGGCCTGACGGTGGGTCACGTGATCGAAGGTATGGATACGGCCCAGCGCAAACAGGCTTACAGTTGCGACATCACGTATTGCACAAGCAAGCAGCTGGCATTTGATTACCTGCGTGACCGCCTTATCATGAAACATTTCAATTCCAGCCTCGAGTTCAAGCTGGAGTCCCTTTACAGTTCAAAGCCGGTCAGCAATCAGCTGCTTTTGCGTGGGCTGAATTATGCCATCGTCGATGAAGCGGACAGTATATTTATCGATGAAGCGAGAACACCACTGATACTTTCATGCAAGACAGATAATACCCAGCAGGAGGCCGTACACAGGGAAGCGATCTGGCTGGCGCGGCAGCTGAAGGAAGGCAAGTATTATGCAATCGATGAGAAGGCACGTTCTGTCGAGCTGACTCAGTATGGTCGGGATTACCTGGAAGAGCTTGCGTCAATGATGCGTGGTGTCTGGCGTGGATCGAGAAGGCGTAACGCCCTGGTTGAACAGGCGCTGGTCGCATTGCATCTTTACGAGCGTGACGTGCATTACCTGGTTGATGATGGCGCAATCTTTATCATCGATGAAAACACCGGCCGTACCATGGCAGACAGATCATGGGAAGCCGGCTTGCACCAGATGATTGAAGAAAAGGAAGGCTGCGAACAAACAGGGCAAACAGAGACCCTGGCGCGGATCAGTTACCAGACATTTTTCAAACGCTATTTGCGCCTTTCAGGCATGACGGGTACGGCAAACGAGGTTAGAAAAGAATTGAGAAAGGTTTATCAGCTGGATGTGGTCAATATTCCCACCAATAAACCTGTACAGAGAAAAAATTTCCCCGAACGCATCTATACTCATACTGATGCCAAGTGGGATGAGATTACCAAAAGCATCAGGATTGAGCATGAAAAGGGGCGCCCGGTACTGGTGGGAACACGTACATTGAGGGATTCGGAGCATTTGAGCGAGCTGCTCTCGGCTGCGGGCTTGCAGCATCAGGTGTTGAATGCAAAGCAGGACAAAGAAGAGGCGGCAATAGTCGCCCTGGCCGGGAAGCAAGGTCAGGTCACGGTTGCAACAAACATGGCCGGGCGGGGTACCGATATCAAGCTGGACGATGCGTCGATCAAAGCAGGCGGGCTCCATGTTATCTCCTGCGAAAAAAATATATCAGCCAGGATCGACCGTCAGCTTGCAGGACGTTGCGGCAGGCAGGGCGACCCCGGCAGCTATGAAGCTATTCTGTCATTGCAGGATGCATTCATAGAGAAACGCTTTGGCAGAATGGCGCGCGCGCTAGCTAAATTTACTGATAAAGCGCACCGCATTAAACCACAATGGCTTGGGCGCCTGATGATGAGCTTTACGCAAATGATGAGCGAGTATCAGTACCGTCAGATCAGAAATGCCATGATGAAAGTTGACAGGAAACGAGAAGCCATGCTGGCGTTCAGCGGCATGTCGGAATAAAAAAACAATGAAGATGAATTCAGAATTAAAAAACATATTCCTGGTCTGTGGCCTGCTTGTCAGCAGTCCTGCTATGGCGGAGCACGTGCCCGAAATAGACTGCCTGATCGAGCCCAACATGATGATTGAGTTGAGCAGCCCGGTTTCAGGTGTGCTCGATGAGATACTGGTCGATCGCAGTGATACGGTGAAGGAAGGCCAGATCGTCGCCACACTGAAGTCTGATGTAGAACTTGTCAAACTCAAAGCCGGCCTTGAGAACTTTAATTTGAGCAAGGTCGAACAAAAACGGTCGGTCGAGCTTTACAGGGATGGAGTGATCACCTTGAGTGAAAAAGAACAGGCAGATCACGAGGCCGCACTGAATCAACTCGAGGTGGAGCATGCGCAGGCAAACCTGGAATTAAGGAAAATACGAAGCCCGATCGATGGCGTAGTTGCTGACCGATACCTGATGCCTGGAGAATATATCGAAGACAAGCCTATATTGAAACTGGCACAGCTGAATCCGCTTCGGGTGGAGGTGGTTGCGCCGGTGACATACTTCGGGCGTATTAAAACAGGCGTACATGCCCAGGTTAAAACGGAATACGGCTCATTTGAAAACCTGGTCGCCAAAGTCGTCGTTGTTGACAAGGTGGTTGATGCAGCAAGTGGCACCTTTGGTATCCGCCTGGAGCTGCAGAATGAAGATAACCAGGTGCCTGGTGGACTGAAATGTACGGTTCGATTCTTTGATGCACAAGAAGAAGCTGAATACGCAGGACGTAACTCACTCGGAAATGTTATCACTGCAATAGCCGCGCCGGATACAGAAGAACCGGATATGACAGAGATTGATCTAACAGGGCTGGGCATCACAGAGCCGGAAATTACAGAGCAAAGTTTTCCGGTCGAGCAGGAAAATACTATTTGTAGAAGAATCGGGCCTTTCAAGAAAAAAGACAGCCTGATTACTTTGATGAATGCCCTTGAGAATGAAATTAACGGTTATGATGTTCTTGACGAGACAACAGAATCCAGCCTGTACCAGGTTACAACGGATAATTTAGCGTCAGGCAAAACTGCCAAGTCACTCAAAACCGAAATGAACCAGGCAGGGGTCAACGATCTCGCTATAGTGAAGGATGATACAGGCTACAGTATTTCACTTGGTGTTTTCAGAAGCGAAAAAAGCGCCTACAAACGCGTGGCGAAGATAAAGAAACTCGGTTATGACTGCAAGGTTGTACCAAAACAGGTGAGTAAATCGACGTATTGGGCCGAAGTCACCGCAAGCACGTCCGAGGATGCATTGGCCGAACTCGTCACAGCATCCGGTGTTGCAGACACTGACCATCTTTTATACCAGTCATGCAGTACTGAAATCCTTGCATCGGGTGATATTTAATCATTTAACCAGTATCTGATGACTTAAGGTGGGCTCTGCACGCTGAAACAAGCTGGATATGTAGTCCGCAAATAAACGCTAATAAACGCAAATGTTTTGAAAGTAGGGTGTGCTTTTTCTTGCCCACCGTGATGCCGTTCTGTCCTCTCGAACGAAGGGAGAGATCTCCTGACGCTTTCGTGAGTTTCAGTTATGTAGCCTGGTCCAAAGCAAGCGACTCAACTGCCATCCGTAATCGGTTAAAAACTGACCATTCTTCCGAATATTTTGATTTTTGGAGGATAAATCCGTGTTTTCTGGCCGGAATCGCATGCTAATCGTGCTACAGGCCGTGTTTGGCCGATAAACGGCAACCCTATCCATCACTAATTCAGTGACTTAGACTATATTTTAAGAAGCCAGGAGACGCTTTTTAATCTGCGCCCGCCTACCTAAATGATCCCAAATGGAAGTTCGTTGAGCCAACTGCAGAGGTTCAACGGTTGAGTCAATCTCACTAGGGATACACATAGTGTCTAAAAAGAAACCAGACTACCGCAAAGCGGGTCTTGTGTTCGAGGAGCTGGAGCCGAGACTGTTATTGTCTGCCGACCCGTTGGCGGTCGCAACAGACGCTAGCGTAGCTATTGTTCAGGAACTCGTACCTGGTGAGAACGAGGACCCTACGGCGATTGTTCAATCGAGCGATGAACAGGCTTTCTCTTCTGTGCGTAACGAACTGGTAATCATTGACTCACGCGCACCCAACTATCAGCAACTGCACAACGACCTGATCAAGGCTCAACAGGAAGGTCGTAACATCCACGTGGTTATTCTCGATGCACATCGCGATGGTATCGAACAAATCAACGAGGCACTCGAAAGCCACAACAAGCTCGATGCCGTACATATCGTTTCTCATGGCGATGACGGACAACTCCAGCTGGGCGCGACTCAACTCAATAAAACCACACTGCAAGACCGCAAAGCGGAAATCGGTGGCTGGAAAGACTCGTTTACCGATGGCGGCGATTTGCTGATCTACGGCTGCAAGCTTGCCGAAACGACCGACGGCAAGTCGCTGGTCGATTCGCTCAGTCAGCTGACAGCAACCGATGTTGCCGCGAGTGATGACCTTACCGGTAACAAAATACTGGGTGGTGACTGGGAGCTGGAGTATGAAGCCGGTGACATCGAAACCACGGTCGCATTTTCAGATGATGTACAGCAGAACTGGCAGGGCACTCTGGAAGGCGCGGCACCGGCTGCACAGCAGGAACAGCCTGTCGAAGAACAGCAGCAGGAACAACAGGCCCAGGTAGAACTGACTCAACAACAGGCTGTTATCAATGAAGAAGAGCAGGCAGCAACCAGGCAGGAAGAGCAGGAACAGCAGGCCGCATTAACAGAAGAGCAGCGCCAGGAAATCGTGTTTGTCGATGAGTCAGTGGACGATTATCAATCATTCATCGACGACCTGCAGACGAACAGAGACGCTTCAACAACACTCGAGGTATACCTGCTTGATGGTAGAAGCGACGGTGTTAACTACATCAATGATGTATTGTCCGAGTATGAGAACGTCGACGCTGTACACATCTTCTCGCACGGTGACGATGCCGCGGTCAAGCTGGGCACCACGTGGCTGAATCCGGACAATCTGGATATTTACAGCAACAGTCTGAGCGCATGGAGCGGTGCACTGGATGCGAATGCCGATATTCTGATCTACGGCTGTAATCTGGCGGAAAGTGATCAGGGCAAGCAGTTTGCCGGTGATCTTGCACAGCTGACCGGTGCCGACGTTGCCGCATCCGACGACTACACTGGACATAGCAGCCTGGGTGCTGACTGGGAACTCGAACATAGAACTGGCAACATCGAGTCCAAAACCAGTATAAGCAACGAACTGCAGCAAAGCTGGGACCATGTGATGACGGTTGCTGTTGATGCCAGCTCCAGCGTCTCATCTGTCAACACTTCCAGTGTTACTGTCTCGCATACAACTTCTGGTACTAACCGCTTGATGCTGGTCGGCATTTCGTCCGAGCTTGATCCAGGCAACACTGTCGACAGCGTAACCTATAACGGTGTCAATCTGACATTAGTTGCGGAAGAGGAGTACGAGATCAACGGTAACGCCCATGTCCAGATATGGTCACTGGTCGCACCGGATACCGGTACCCACGATGTTGTCGTGAACCTGGCTGCAGCAGGTGACAACGGCGTGGTCGTTGGTGTTATGACTTTCACTGGAGTCAACCAGGCAGATCCATTACTCGGGTTTGTCAGTGAGTCGGGTAAATCGGCAGCGCCCTCTGCGACAGTATCTTCTGCGACAGACGATCTCGTCTTCGGCATCCTTTCTGTACATGATAATAATCTTGGAAATAGCACTCCGGATGCGGGGACTGAATACTGGGAAGTTGCTGCGGCTCACATAAGTGGTGCCGGTATAGTACAGGCTGGTGGTGGTGATGTGACATCCAGCTGGACAACTGCGAGCAGTGATTGGTCGGTGGCCGCAATATCCATTCAGGCGGACACCAATTCAGCACAGACAACAAGCCTGTCAGCAGTGCAAGATGCTTACATTCAGGAAGCAGCTCCGACCACGAATGCCGGTACCTCGGGTTCGATGACAGTTGTGAGCTTGAGTGGCTCGGAGGAGCGGTCGCTGGTGCAGTTCGATCTGAGCTCGATCCCGGCTGGCACTACCATACAGAGTGCGGTCCTCAAGCTTGATTCATCTGCGGTGACTGGCGATATCACAATCGATGCTTACCAGTTAACGGAATCATGGACGGAAGGCTCGACCACGTGGAATGAAAGTTCGTCGGGCACCAGCTGGTCTACAGCGGGCGGCGCATACAACGCGACACCGCTGGATTCCAGGACAACATTAAGTGGTTTAACCGGCTCGTATAACTGGGATATCACATCACTGGCGCAAGACTGGGTGGATGGTGTCGAACAGAACTATGGCCTCATGTTCAGCAGCCCGGATGGTGGCCAGAATTGGTCGATCGACTTTGATACCCGGGAAGGTGCTACGCCTCCGTACCTGGAAATTGCCTATGAAACACGAACTGCACCGGTCGCAACAGATGATCCCGGCGTATTTAACAACATAATAAATTCCTATAGTCCTGTCAGTTACTGGCGATTTGGTGAAAGCACTGGGGCCACCGCAACGGATGACAGTGGTACAAGTAATGCTACCTATAACAGCGTTACACTTGGTCAGTCAGGTGCTATCAATGGTGATGCAAATACGGCCGTATATTTTGATGGCGTAAACAGTTATGTTGAGGTAACGCATAATGATGCCTATCTGATTGATGATGGCACAGTTCAGCTCTGGTTCAATGCAGACGATCTGGCAAGCGATCAGGGTCTTATCTCCAAGGATAGCTCGGGTCTGGATACGGGTGGGCATTTTACTGTCCGGCTGCTCACTGATGGAAGCCTGGAAGTTCGTCTTCAGAGTACAACAGGCGACAATTTTCTGAATTCAGCACCAGGCTCTGTCACTGCTGGTAGCTGGCATCATTTGGCAGTAACTTTTGGTTCGAATGGGATGCAGCTGTTTCTTGATGGGGTGAGTGTTGATACCCATCCATATACTGGCGGTCTTGGTACGACATCAGGGGGTGCCGGGAACTATGAGCCAATTGCAATTGGTGCTAGTACACGGACCAGCGATAACTTCAGTGTGCTGGCGTCGCCTGCAACTGTGCCGACCGATTTATTTAAAGGCAGTATCGACGAGGTTGCCATCATTGGTCAGGCGTTGACTGCTGACCAGATACAGAAGATTTATGCCTCTGCAGTTCAGAATTACACGGTTGCGGAAAATGGTTCCCTGGTTATCGCGGCGACAGAAGGTGTTTTGATCAATGACTCGGATGCTGAAAATGATCCGTTAACAGCGTCTCTGGTGACCAGTACATCTTATGGGTCATTAATATTTAATCCAGATGGGTCGTTCACCTATACCCCGGATGCGGAGTTCAGTGGTACAGATACGTTTACATATCTTGTCAACGATGGGCTTGATAACTCGAATGTCGCAACTGTCACTATTACAGTAACAGGTAATAATGATGCGCCGGTGAATACCGTGCCGGGTACACAGGTCGTTTTCGAGGACACGCAGACGGCTATCAGCGGGATTTCAGTGGCAGACCCCGATGCCGGTGCTGGCATCATCAGTACCCGGTTGAGCGTTACCAACGGCGTGCTCGATGTCACCCTCGCGGGGGCTGCGACGATCAGTACCGGTGCCAACGGAACAGGCTCACTCACAATAAGTGGTACAGTCACAGATATCAACGCAACACTGGCCAGTCTGCTATACACGGGCAACCAGAATGCCAACGGAGTGGCTGCAGACACGCTGACGGTCTTCACTAATGACCTCGGCAATACCGGAACCGGTGGTGTTCAGAAAGATACCGATACCGTTCAAATCGATATCACGCCGGTCAATGATGCGCCGCTGGCCCAGGATGATAGCTTCAGCGTCGATGAAGACGGTGTGCTTACCAGTAATGATAGCTGGGCACTCAGTGGCTGGAGTACGCGCCAGACGCTCAGCTTCAATAATGTTGCTCAAACAGAAAACCTGACCGATTTCCCGGTATTGATCAAGCTGGATGCCAGCCGTATTGATTACAGCAAAACCCAGAATCAGGGCCAGGACCTGCGCTTCGTCGATGCCGATGGCACGGTGCTGGCGCATGAAATTCAAAGCTGGGTTCAGAACGGTACGTCTTACGTCTGGGTCAAGGTCCCCCAGATTGATGCAGCGTCCGGAAATGATTACATCATGATGTATTACGGCAATGGCGCGGTCGCAGATGGCCAGAATTCTGCCGGTGTCTGGACGGAAGGCTACACTGCTGTCTACCACCTGGATGAAACAGGCACTGCGTTTGGTGATTCAACTACGAGCCATGTTGATGGTTCAGATAATGGTACGTTAACGGCAACAGGCCAGATAGGAGCGGCACGTGATTTTGATGGCACAGATGACAGCATCGATTTGGGCTCTAATCAGGACTTCTTGAATACTACCAGCCTGGCGACACTATCTGCCTGGATTAATACAGACACCCTGTCCGGCACAGGTGATATTGTTGGCGTTACTGTTGGCGGTGATCCGGCAACGACCAGTGGCTCCCGATTCGGGATCGCACGCCAGGGTGACAATCTCCATGTTTATATAAGAACGATGGATGACAGTAGCGATACAGCAAATGTCACAACAACAACAAACCCCTTGTCAGTTGGAACATGGCACCTGGTACATGTGGTTGCTGATTATGCGAATGACACGGTAAAAATGTATGTTGATGGTGTAGAGCAGGATGTAACCGGCGCCGTTAATTTCAACCTGGCGGCAACGCCTAATACAAATTCTGCCAATGCAGCCATTGGTGCGAATGAAGGGCCGGGTGGTGGTGCAGAGTTTGACGGTTCAATCGATGAAGCGCATATAGCCAATGTGGCCCGATCTGCAGACTGGATAGCTGCGGAATATACTTCACAGCTCGACAACTTTGTAGCCTTTGGCTATCAGCAGACCGTATCGGGTGTGCTGGGTAGCGATATCGACCCGGAAGGCAATACACTGACAGCTGCATTGGTATCCAGCACCAGTAATGGCGCATTGACCTTCAATGCGGATGGTTCTTTCGTATATACGCCGGATGCCGATTTTAACGGTATTGATACATTCAGCTATGAAGTCAGTGATGGCAACGGCGGTGTCGACCAGGCAACTGTGACGATTACGGTTAATGCGGTAAATGATGCGCCTGTTGCGAACGACAACAACTATGTGATTTCTGAAGACCAGACACTGACTATCAATGCATTGACTGAAAATGCATCCTCTTCTGATCTGAATGCATCCTGGCAACTGGATGAGGGTTCCGGAACAACAGCTTTTGATTATACAGGTAACGGAAATAACGGCACGATAAGTGGTGCTACGTGGATATCAGGCAGGACAGGTGATGCTGCACTGCAATTCGATGGTGTTGATGATTATGTAAACCTGGGCTCGGCTGCAAGCATCGATGACATATTTGCCGGGGGCGGTACTATCTCCGCATGGATTAACCCGACGGGCTGGGGTGAGAATGGCTACGGTAGAATCCTGGATAAATCAGCAACTACAATGAGTGCTGACGGCTGGGCCTTGCAATTGAATGGCGCTACCGGTGCTATTCGTTTTGAACATGGCTTTAGCGCAGAGCGTGGCGGCTGGGAAGCCCAGGGTGTGGTTGCGCTCGGCACCTGGACGCACGTTGTTGTCAGCTACGATAACAACGATACCGCCAATGTTCCGCTGATTTACATCAATGGTGTCCTGCAGACGGTTGTACAAGATTCTTCAGGGGGTACACCGACGGGCACAGCTTCATCTGATGCCGCACAAAACCTGTATATGGGTAATTTCCCGGGCGGAACAACCCGTACCTTTGACGGCGTTATCGATGAAATCGGTATATATAATCGTATACTGACCCCGGCAGAAATAAGCGCTCTGGTTCAAACGGGCATAATTGCAAACGACACGGACATAGAAGGTGATACCCTGTCCGCCATCCTGGTATCGGGACCATCGAACGGAACACTTGCGCTCAATACTGATGGTTCTTTTACATACATACCAGATACAGACTTCAACGGTACCGACTCATTCACTTACAAGGTGAATGACGGTACAGCTGACTCTAATACCGCGACTGTGAACATCACAGTTACGCCGGTGAATGATGCACCTGCTGCGACCAACCTGTATGCAGCTGAATTCTACACTGAAGATACACCCCTGAATCTGACCGATATCGTAGTCAGTGATGTCGACAGCGCGAATGTCACCGTGACATTGACTTTGTCAGATGCTGCAGCCGGCACATTGAGTACCGGCACATCGGGCGCGGTTACATCAACCTTTGCAGCTGGTGTGTGGACTGCGAGTGGCGCCATCGCCGATGTAAATACACTGCTTGCCGGTGTGGTCTTTACGCCGAGTCTTGACTATAACAGTAATTTCAACATTGCTACCAGTGTGAGTGACGGCGTTGCCCCGGCCGTCACGGGAAGCAAGTCAATGTTCGGAACCGCGATCAATGACCGGCCAGTAATTGACCTGGATGCTGATGACAGTTCCGGTTCAACAGGCGTGGACTTCCAGACGTCTTACTTTGAAGCCAATCCGCCTGTCAATATCACCGACGCTGATGTTTCCTTGATTGATGTTGATAATGCAAACCTGGTTTCAATTACCGTTACGCTGACGGATGAAATAGATTCGGCAGGTAACAAGGAGATACTCGCAGCGAATGCAGGTACGACAGGGCTGACAGTAAACTGGGACACTGGCCTTAACGTGCTGACCATTACAGGTCCGGGTAGTGTTGCCGACTTTCTGTCAGTATTGTCCACGGTCACCTATGAGAATACCAGGAATAACCCAACGGTTGGTGACCGCCACATTACGTTTGTAGCGGATGACGGCACAGCTAGCAGCGTCATTGCAACAACAACTGTCTCAGTTGTACAAACCAGCAAGGCACCTGTTGCGAATGATGATGCATTTACAGTTGATGAGGGTTCGACAAATACACTGGACCTGGCAATTAACGATACAGACCAGGACGGTGATCTCGATATATCAGCGATCACGATTGTAAGCGGCCCAACAAACGGAACGATTACGGCTATCAATGCTGACGGTACCGTTGAATATGTACATGATGGTTCAGAAACCTTGTCTGACAGTTTTACCTACACAATAAATGACCTGGTTGGCGCGATTTCCAATGTTGCGACAGTCACACTGACAATCAATCCCGTCAACGATGCACCAACCACAGCACCAGTCATTCTGGCAGCGATTGCCGAAGATAGCGGCTCGCGCCTGATTACCCAGGCCGAACTGCTGTCGAATGCCAGCGATGTTGAAGGTGATGCGTTAACCGCAACCAACCTGGCCATCAGTGCCGGTGCGGGCACGCTGGTCGACAACTTCGACGGTACCTGGTCCTACACCCCGGCGCTGAACGACGACAGCAGCGTCAGCTTCAGTTACACGGTGACCGATGGCGCATTGACCGCAGCCGGAACGGCGACGCTGGATATCACCCCGGTGAACGATGCACCGGTGGCCAGCAACGACAGCTACAGTGTAAATCAGGACCAGACACTGGTAGTTAATGCTTTAACCGAGAATGCTACTGCAACCGATCTTGCTGCAGCATGGCAATTTGACGAAGGCAGTGGTTCAACAACATCGGATGCAACTGGCAACGGGAATGATGGGATACTGAACGGTGATACTGCTTGGACTACATCCAGCAGAACGGGTGATGCAGCCCTGTCATTTGATGGGGCAGGTGATTATGTGCAAACCACGGGATCTACGCTTGACCTTTCAACTGCAATGAATTTCACCCTGTCTGCCTGGTTCCAGACAGATACTACGACTGGTCAGCATCATATCCTCTGGCAGGGTGTCAGTACGGAAAATGGTTGGGGAGATCCTGCTGATAACACGCCGACATCGTCAGAAATGAACCTCACGGTTGGGCGTTACGATACCAACGACAAGATCACGTTTTTCATGGGCTATGATGTCAATGATCCGAATTCGATCGACATAACGTCTGCCAGTAACTTTACCGATACAGGTGGCTGGCATCATGCGGTAGTCGTCGTGTCAGACCTGGGTGGCGGAACCTTGCAGGCTGAATTGTATGTAGATGGCGTACTGGAAGGCAGCGATAGCGGTAACCAGATTGATAGGTCACAGTGGGATACCGATTTGAGAGTGGGAAGCCCGGGTGCGAACACGCGTTATTTTGACGGTCTGATCGATGAAGTAGGTATCTACGATCGTGTGCTTACTCCTGCAGAAATTAGCGCTCTGTACAGTACCGGTGTTATGGCAAATGATACTGATGAGGAAAACGATAATCTTTCTGCTGCTCTTGTAAGCGGACCTTCCAATGGTACGCTTGCATTTAATACAGACGGATCTTTCACTTATACGCCAAATATCGGGTATGAGGGAACTGATACATTTACCTACAGGGTCAATGACGGAACTCTGGATTCGAATACAGCGACTGTTACGATTAACGTCATCGGTATCAACGATGCCCCGACCACGACACCGGTGACACTGGCCGCGATCGCCGAAGACAGCGGTGCGCGCCTGATTACCCAGGCCGAGCTGTTGTCGAATGCCAATGACATCGATGGTGATCCGTTGACCGCGACCAACCTGGCCA
>CALLCZ010000148.1 GCA_937998645.1 uncultured Gammaproteobacteria bacterium | reverse complement strand
ATCGGCTGAGCTTGAAATCACCCGCAAACGATTTTTAAAAGATGATGTTTATCTGCTTATTGAGGGCGCCAGGAAAGTATCATGCGCTGCTTGCTGATTACATCAACGCCAGTGTCGGCATTGCAAGGCACGGTAGATCAGCTTAAAACTTTATACGAATAGACAATAACGCCACCCAAGGCTATAACGAAGCGGTTGTTGCGATAACTATAACGATGGTGACCTTATCACCATCATTTTCTCTACCTGCATATCTCTGAAAGTATGCGGAATACCGCCCACACCATGACCCGAATGTTTAAGCCCGGCAAATGGCATCCAGTCAACCCGGAAAGCCGTATGGTCATTAACCATGATTGCCGATCCGTTCAGATGTTTGAAGGCATGCATGCAGGTGTCTATGTTCTTCGAGAACACGGCGGCCTGAAATGAAACGTCAAGAGAATTGGCCCGGTTGATGGCATCGTCGATACTGTCATATGAGTAAACCTGGATAACAGGTCCAAATACTTCATTACATGAAATCATGGCATCGTCGGGCGCGTTAAACAATACAGTCGCTTCATAGGTGCTGTCACTCAATTTACTGCCACCACTGATGAGCTCTGCGCCTTTGTCAACAGCGTCCTGCACCCATTCATCAACGCGGTCAGTTTCTGCGTGCCTGATGAGCGGGCCGATATCGGTATCCGGCAAGGTGGGGTCGCCGATTTTCATGTTTTTACCGGCTTCAGCGATACCTTCTGCAAGCTGGCGAGCAATCGATGCATGTGCATAAACGCGTTGTACTGATACACAGACCTGGCCTGCATGATAAAAGCCGGCTTTGGCCAGCAGCGGGATTGCGTCGTCGAGATCGGCATCTTCTGCGACTATCACCGGTGCAACACCGCCATGCTCGAGCGCGCAGCGTGTTCCTGGCGCGAGTTTTGACCGCAGCATCCAGCCAACACCGGCGCTGCCTATGAAGCTGAAAAAGCCTACACGTTTATCCGTCACCAGTTGTGCTGCAACATCAAGACTCGATGTCAGTATGCCCTGGCACCAGGCATCGGGCAGGCCGGCTTCACGCAAAATGCTGATCAGGCGAAAGCATGATAACGGCGTATCACCCGCAGGTTTGATGATGACCGGGCATCCTGCTGCTATTGCAGGGCCTATCTGGTGCACGGCGAGATTGAGCGGATGATTGAATGCGCTCACGGCGACAACAACACCGACAGGTTCGTGCGTGGTAAATGCAAGCCGGTTCATCGATGCCGCATTTTTCTGCATCGGTATCTCCTGGCCGTGTTCAGTGCGTAACACCTCGATGCAGTTTTTAATGCCATCTATCGCGCGGGTGACTTCAATTTTTGAATCAACCAGTGGTTTGCCGCCTTCACGCGCAGCCTCAACTGCAAGCTCTTCAAAACGTGCCTGCATGATGTCCGCAGTACTGGCCAGAATCTTGATGCGTTGCTCGGCAGTCAGCCAGTTCTTCTTGTCGCGATAGAGTGCATCCGCAGTCTGCAGTGCCGTATCGACCGCATCACTGCCACCCGTGTCGACCGTTGCTATCAGAGAACAATCATAGGGTGCAAATACTTCAATTTTTCCATCAGCCGTGGCGCCTGGAACCAGAAGAGAAAAGTGATCAGTCATAATTCTTCACCATTAAATAAATTATTTACCACGGAGGCACGGAGTGCACGGAGGATATCCTTGTAAAAAACCTGAGGGCTCCTTGTTGGTTTCCTCGTTCCTCGCCACTCGTCCCTCGCCCCTGTTTTAAATCGGGCATACGATGTCACCGAGTCGTTCAGTGAGTTTCATGTTTTCGCGATAATCAATCGGCACAACGACAAGGCTTGGACCTGGTTCGTTAAATGCCTGTTCCAGAACCGAAGCCAGGTCTTTGCTGTTTTTAACAAAGTGTCCATGCCAGCCAAATGAATCAGCCAGCTTGAGCCAGTCCGGGTTATTGAAGCTGAGGTCGGTGTGGGTGCCGAACTGTGTCTGCTGTTTCCATGCGATCAGACCATATTCCTTGTCTTCCCAGACCATGGCCACGATATTCGAGTTCAGGCGACGCGCCGTTTCCATCTCCTGTACATTCATCATGAAACCGGCGTCACCGCAGATTGCGATAATGCGCCGCTGTGGCAATACGATATCCGCCGCAATAGCACCGGGCAGGGCGGAGCCCATTGAGCAGAAGCCGTTTGGTATCAGGCAGGTATTGGGTTCGTGACACTGGTACTGTCTCGCGATCCACATTTTATGGGCGCCGACATCAGAAAGCAGAACATCTTCACGACCCATGGCCTTGCGTACATCCCATAATACTTTTTGCGGTTTGATCACGCCGCTGGTGTCGTCATCCTTGTACATCTCAAGCTCGGCACTCATATCACGGCGCGTTGCGGCCTGCTGGGTGAGGTCATAGTTGAGTCCGCCATTGGTACCGACGCGTGCATTCAGCATCCACAGGGTATGCGCGAGGTCGCCGACAATTTCTGTTTCCGGGTGATAGTCTTCATCGATCTCGGCGGGAAGAAAGTCTGCATGGATGATGTGTTTTTCACCCTGTGCGTTCCACAGGTGCGGGTGGTATTCCACCATGTCATAACCCAGTGCGAGTACGACATCAGCAGCATCCATTGCGCACGCAACCACGTCCCTGGTCTGAAGGCCGATCGTGTACAGACAATAGTCTGCATCCATATCGACGCAGCCTTTTGCCATGAAAGTGCTGATCACGCCGATGCCGGTTTTTTCACAGAATTCACGCAACTGTTTACTCGCGCGTTTGCGAATGCAGCCGTTACCGGCAAGGATGATCGGGCGTTTGGCGTTTTTCAGGATATCGAAAGCGGTATCGACAATTTTGTCGTCAGGGACCGGGCGTCGAAAGCGTTGTGGGCTCAGCGGCCTGGCAGAAGTGTCCTTGCTGGCTATATCTTCGGGCAGCTCGATGAGTACAGCGCCTGGTTTTTCGGTGCGGGCAAGGCGGATGGCCTTGCGTACGATTTCCGGAATATTGTTCTCGTGCCGGACGGTTGTTGCCCATTTCGTTACCGGTTCGAACATATGGACGACATCCATGATCTGGTGCGATTCCTTGTGCAGGCGCTCGGTTGATCCCTGGCCGGTAATGACAAGCATGGGCGCGCGGTCCATGTTGGAGTCTGCAACACCTGTGATCAGGTTGGTCGCGCCCGGCCCCAGCGTTCCAAGGCAGCCGGCCGTATGTCCCGTGAGGCGGCCGTAGATCTCTGCCATGAAGGCGGCGCCCTGTTCGTGCCGGCACAGAATGAATTTGATTTTTTCAGATTTCTCCAGCGACAGCATGAAATCTGCGTTCTCTTCCCCGGGAACACCGAAAATATAGTCGATTCCCTCCGTTTCCAGGCATTGCACAAACAGGTCAGATGCTTTCATCAGATTTCCTTTTGGTTGTTCTTGTCTGGATTGAATGGCATGGGTTCATTACATGATAGACCTGTCGCAGTTGCAAGCCAATAGGCAAAAGGCGCCACACTGATTGCGGTTATGTTAGAATTTCTCACCCTGACAACGCGGCATTGAGATTGCTATGAATTCACGACTAATTACCCTGTCTCTGATCATATTCACTATTGCGATATTCAGACTGCTGCCGCATCCCCCAAACGTATCGCCAATCGCTGCGATGGCTTTATTTGGAGGGGCCTATTTTTCTGACAGGCGCGTCGCCTTTCTCGTTCCCTTTCTTGCGCTGTTGCTCAGTGATATTTTCCTCGGCCTGCATGACACCATGGTCTATGTTTACGCCGGCTTTGCGTTGACAGTTGTCATCGGTTTCTGGATAAGAAAAAACATGAACATTGGCCGCATCGCGCTAGCTGTTGTCGGTTCTTCCGTGCTGTTTTTTATCATCAGCAATTTTGGCGCCTGGTTCACGTCCGGCCTGTACCCGATGACCATCGATGGCCTGATGCAGGCCTATGTCGCAGCCATACCGTTCTTCCAGAACAGCCTGCTGGGTAATATCGCGTTCACGGCTCTGCTGTTTGGCGGTTTTGCTGCCTTGCAGCGTAATGTGCCGGTGCTGGCAGAGAATAACTGAGCCAGTACCCCGTTAACAGGTAGCGGTTTGCATTAAATATATTTCCGTAACTGGATGAATTCGCGGCTAAAGCCGCTCCTGCATTCACTGTAATCCACATCAAAAAACACCAAAGCAAGACTAACCTCTGTGTTCTCTGTGCCTCTGTGGCTAAAGCGGTCAGGGTTTTATGCCAACGCCCCTGTTCAAAAGCTGCAACGCAAACATGAACAGTCCGACGATAAACAGTATGATAATGATGAAAGCTGTTGTCAGTTCAATATCTGTCACACCCAATAGCCCATAACGAAACGCGTTGATCATGTAGAGGATAGGGTTCGCCAGGGAAACGTTTTGCCAGAATTCCGGCAGCATGTTAATGGAATAAAATATTCCGCCAAGATAGGTGAGTGGTGTCAGGATAAACGTAGGGATGATGCTGATGTCGTCAAATGACTTTGCATATACGGCATTGATGAAGCCGGCCAGCGCAAACAGTACTGATGTAAGGACGAATACCGCAATAGTCACGGCGTAACTGTGGATTTCCAGGCGGGTAAAGAACATGGAAACGAGCGTTACTGCAATGCCAACGACGATGCCGCGCAACATTCCGCCTGTAACGAAGCCTGCTATCATGATGTAGTTCGGTAATGGTGAAACCATCATTTCTTCCACGCTGCGATGGAACTTTGAGCTGAAAAAGGAGGATACGCAGTTCGCATAGGAGTTACTGATTACAGACATAAGAATCAGGCCTGGCACGATGTAGTCTATGTATGAGAAGCCGTCGATGTCTCCAATCTGGGAACCGATCAGTTCTCCAAAAATTATGAAATACAACGCTATTGTAATTGCCGGTGGTACGATGGTCTGAAGCCAGATACGGATGAATCTGAGGAATTCCTTGATAGTGATGGTTTTGAATGCATGGTATTGAGCATTGAGGTTCATCTTGGATCTCTTGTGCTGTTGCTTACGGTGCCAGGGGCTAACCCGCATTTCTCACCGGGATTTCGGATTCAGGTGCATCTGTAGTGTTTCTGAGTGCGCATCTGGACTGAAAAGCATAGCCATAGCTATGGTTTGAAAGAAGGTGCGTGCGCAGAGACGCTACAGATGTGCATGGAATGAAATAGCGTCCCACCAGACAGGCTGTATTTGATTGAATTCGAACTTCGTATTTTCTAATCATGCGGTTACTCGAGAGATGCAGCGGCCTGGTGAGAAATGCGGGTTAAGGGAAGATATATCATTAGTCTTTGCTATTGTTGTTCAGCATCGACAAAAAAAGCTGTTCCAGGCGGTTGCTTTTATTGCGCATGCTGACGACCTTGATATTGCACCGGGAAAGTCTTGAATAGAGACCGTTAAGGTCATGGTCCTTGTGCTTGTCTACCTCCATTGTGCTTTTATCGAGCAGTCGTACATGGTAGTCGCCACAGTCCGGCAGTTGCTCAATTTCATGATCGAGATAAAGTACGAAGGTTTCCAGGTTCAGCCGGTTCAGTAATGAACGCATATCTGTCTGTTCGATGGTGACGCCTTTATCGATGATTGCAATGTTATTGCACAGGCTTTCTGCTTCTTCCAGGTAGTGCGTGGTCAAGATAATGGTGGTGCCGCTGGCGTTAAGCTCACGCATAAAATTCCACATCGAATACCTGATTTCAATATCAACACCCGCGGTAGGTTCATCAAGGATGAGCAGCCTGGGCTCATGCACCAGTGCTCGAGCGATCATCAGTCGGCGCTTCATGCCACCGGATAATTCCTTGGCCATGTCGTAGCGACGGTCCCAGAGCTCCAGCTTCTTCAAATATGTTTCCGCTCTCTGGCGGGCAATTTTTCTCGGGATGCCGTAGTAGCCCGCCTGGTTCAGCAGGATTTCGCCTACGGGCTCAAATATGTTGAAGTTGAATTCCTGCGGCACCAGGCCGATATGCATTCTTGCATCAGCCGGGTTCTGATCGAGATCTACGCCGTAAACCCTTACCTGACCTGAAGTCTTGTTAATCAATGAGCAGATAATACCGATAATGGTTGATTTGCCAGCGCCGTTTGGACCCAGCAGTGCATAGAAGTCTCCTTGTTTGACTTCGAGACTGACACCGGACAGTGCCTGGAAACCATTGCGATAGGTTTTGTGCAGATTGTTGACTTCGAGTGCCTTCAACAGATATCCCCGGTTATACCCCAGAATGGTTATATTTATATAAGTATTTGTTATTAAATATGTTATTGCGTTTTCTGTGAATAATCATCAGGCTGCGGGTCATTGCAGGGTTTACAAAAGTCATACGACCGTCTAGTATTTCACGATTAACAGTTCGAATGCTGTAATTTACCGTAAATATGAGGCCCCATGGGAACCAAAGGCGAGAATAACCGTACGCGTATCATCGAGGCAGCCGATCAGCTGTTCTACAAGCATGGTTACAACCAGACATCGTTCAGTGATATCGCCGATATCACCGGGATCCCTCGAGGCAATTTTTACTATTATTTCAAAACCAAGGACGACATTCTTGCCGCTGTTGTAGAAACACGCGTCAAGCAATACCGGGAAGCACTGGTGACTTGCGATAATGCCAGCGATAATCCGGGAAAACGCCTGCATGCATTTCTAGACATCATGGCAGGCAGTGAAGACTCTGTAGTCGATACGGGCTGCCCTATTGGTTCGTTATGTGTCGAACTCGCTAAAGACACAGAAGCCTTACAGACTAAATCACGCGAGGTTTTCGTATTGCTCAGGGACTGGATGAGCAGGCAGTTTGAAGAAATCGGTCTGGTCGATGCCAACGATAAAGCAATGGATTTGCTGTCACGCATGCAGGGTACCGCGCTGATGGCCTGTACTTTCAAGGACAGTGCCTATCTTCACCGCAGCGTCGGAGATCTGAAGAACTGGATCAATAACCTTGTATTGAGCGAAAGCTGAGCATCCTGAAACGAAACCTGAGGCAGGCTATGGAATCATCATTACAGCAAAATTATCTTGATGCTTTTAAAGGCAGGTTTACCTCGCTAATGCGCTGGAATCACCTGGATGAATTCTGGGATAAGCTCAAATTAAAGGTGGATGATGGCTGGTACATCTATCACGTCGGTGATACGCCGCCCGAGTCTCCGGTCGACAGGAAAAAGCTGCTTGAATTCATCGACGAGATTGACATCCTGCTGCGCGAGGAGCATGAAGAAGACTATTGTGGCATTGTTTATACCGACGATAAAAACAACCCTTCCTACATAAAGATATTTGATCCACACAACCTGGGTGTATCATGCGGTTACAGCGAAAAGCCGCCACTGCCCGGCTGGATATTATCAAGAATCCCCCCGATAGAGCTTGAAGAAGCCCTGTATCCACCAGCTAATCGCAGACGCTGGTGGCAGCGTATATTCGAATAAAGCTTGAGCCATGTAAGCATGGTGATACCTGTTTTAATTAACATGCTGTTGCAATGCATGCATTCACGTAGCAGTGCTTATTGTTTGTTGAACCACTCTGCGGCGTCGCGAACCGACTGCTGATCAAACTTGAAGCGCAGCTTGATGTACGGGCCTTGTGCGGTGTAACCGGCCATATTGAAATCATCATCTTCATACCCGGCCCAGTTGTAACCGGCGCTCAACCAGATATTGGTGGCCGGGCTGAAGCCGACGGACAAACCGAAGGAGTAATCATATAGATTGCTGTTCCAGCTGTGCAGCGTGCTCGCGCGTGCTCCGATATCCCAGCGTTTGCTGAGATCCCTGCGATACTCTATGCCGAGTGAATCGGTGTAACCGGAATACACTGCAGTATCGATCGTGTCGCGAGTATATTTGGCGCCATAATAAGTGCTGGCCTGCGTGGTCTTGCGGCGGTAGTTCACCAGCAGGTTGTTCACCAGCTTCCAGTTGTCAAAGTTGCTAACGCCGCCGGTCTCGTTATCGATTGCAAAGTCAGTGCGATTAAGGAAAGTCCAGCGACGTGCGAATGGGCGATGTACCAGGCCGAGACGCAGGTCAGCCTGTTGACCTTCAATACCGCTGGTGTTCTGTGTGTCAAATAATTGCAGACGTGCGGACAGTCCCAGGCCCTTGCGCGGTTCACCGACAGCGCCGGAATAGAGGCCCCATCTGTCTTCGGTATCCGCATCACGGTGTTCAATACGTGATGTCCACGACCAGCTTTCGTGTTGATAGGTGGCACCCAGTGACACTGCAGTGAAGTCTTCCGTGTTGCCGGAAGCCGGTGGCACGGTTGAACCGAACGGAACATTCCCCGGTTGCTTGATGGTGGTGCTGCTGTCGATACTGGCATCCATGCTCCATGTTTCTGTGACCTGCCAGGTCTGTTGCAGGCCGGCATTGGCAAACAGGCGCGGTCCGTATTCACTGCTGCGTTGTTCCATCGAAGTATTCAGGGTGGCGCCTGTCCACGGCCTGGTGTTCATGCCTACGCGGGTACCGCGGGTATCTTCAACATCGCCAAAAGTGAATTCCTGTTCTACGAACAACGAGGTGGATGCATTCAGCAGGTAATCGGCGCCCAGGATGGTGCGCGTCGGATAATTGGAGGCGGCGTTGTTCGACAGTGACTGGTCATGATCGATACGCAGGTTCAGACGGTTGTCGAAGAAGGTCTTGTGCGCACCGAAGGTAAGCTGGTCTGACTTGTTAGTCGTGCCGTTGCTGTAGCTGTCCCTGGCCATGAGCACACCGGCGTTAGCACCATAGTGCGTAGCATCATAGACAAGGCCTGCTTCGATGACGTCTCGGTCCGCTTTCGTACCCAGGTCGGTCTGGCGGAACACCTGTGTGACAAAATCAACCTTGTCGGTCATGTGGTAACTGCCGTCGACCCCGTAGATACTGGTGCCGGTGCCTACAACACTTTGCTGACCCAGGCCAAAGCCGGCTTCCTGTTCACGGTAATAAACACTACCGTCGATCATACTGGAGGTGTGCCGCAGTTCTGCCAGGTAGGCGTCCTTGCTGTCAGTGCCGCTCACCTGGCTGTTGGCATATTCCAGTTTCAACTGCGTGTGCAGTGTGAAATCAATAGTGGCATCGACACCCGCCAAGGTGTCATCACCACTGTTCTGACCCTGGTTGATATAGGTCGCACCGAGTTCAAGCTTGTTATCCAGCACCTTGACCGCGCCGCGACCACCGTAGCTCCATTCTTCGGCGCCATCCGCCCGTGTTTCATAGTCGACGACGATGTAGACCAGGTTAAGCTTGGCATCTTTACTTGGTACCGGCTGTTTGAAGAACAGGGTACCTGCGTGGTAGTCGATGTTGTAGTCGATATTGCGCGACATTGGACGGCTCGACAGTACAATCTGCGGACGGAAGCGGTCACGGGTTTCGATTCTGACCTTGTCTGAGTTGAATACCAGCTCAGGATAACTCAAATGGTACAGGCCCGAGGTGCCGTCGCCACGAATGTCATCCCTGACAAAATTCTGATCGCTTTCACTGGCAAACACGTTCAACTCGAACTGCTCTTTGCGCATTTCCGACTTGAAGCCGGTCAGAGAGCGTTCGTAACGTGCCAGCTCAGTGACGTTCAGTCCGGTGTTGAAGTCACCGAACAGGGCATAGAACTGACGACGTTCAAGTCGCAGATAAAGTTTTTCGCGGCTGGCGGCATCATATCCCTGTACCGTGTTGTCACCGTAGACAGGGAAGAAAGTATCGGGATCGATTTGCTGGAACAGCAGTTCACGTTCTTCCTCGTCCTTGTCGGAGTCATAGGCCATGGTCAGTAACCACTCACCCTTGATACTGCCCTTGGCAAAGAAAGATACCTTGCCATCACTATAAACATCCTCTTCAAGGTCGGCAGCCGAAAGCGATGCCATGTTGCCGCCAACGGTGTTATGGGCAACGGTACCTTCCGCAAGGCCGACCATGATCCAGTCACGTTGTGCGCTTTCCAGCCATGGGCGAATCTTTTCTTCGCGGTGTTGCAGTGGAATAACCAGCGTGGCTTCGCCGGTTTTTGTTGTTGGTTTAAGTTCGATCAAGGCGATACCATCCTTACCGACACGATAGCGCGGGTTGCCACGGTCGAGTCCGCCCAGCGGCTGGCGCTTAAGCTCATCGATATTCTGTTGCGCGATATAAGGTGCTTCAACGATGAACTCGCCGATCAGGCCTTCACGGATGGGCCGATTGTCCTTGTCGAACAGGCGTATTGCAATTACCGGTGTTTGCTTGCCATCGGCCAGCAGGCGTGACTGGTCTGCAACCAGTTCGGCGCGTACCGGCAGTGAAGAAATCCGCACGTCACGCTGGATTTGTTCAATCAGCTTGTCATTGGCATCGCGGACTTCAATCACAAGATTGTTATTGCCCTTATCGATATCCACGCCGGCCCACTGACTGACCGCAATGGTACCGGCCGAGTTGCTGACCCGGGTATCGAAGTTCAGTGTACTGACGGCTTTGCCATTGAGCAGCAGTGTCAATTTATGGGACGGATCATGTTTCACTGCGATCTTGATACTCGGGATCGGAGGATTATAGTCTTCCTGCGGCCACAACAGTTTTAACCCGGGTTCGGCGGCTTCGACCCATGCCTTGTCATAAGCCGGCATGCTCAGTAGCCTGATTTCCTCGGTTGATGTTTTTCTGTCAGGAGGCGGCCGGTTCTGCCATTCGCCTTCGACTTCAATCTCGATATTGCTCACCGAAGTGATGTCGCTTAATTGCGAAGCATCCAGCATGGTTTCAGTCACTATGTGTAGTTCGACGCGGCGGTTTTTCGCCCGGCCCACGCTGGTATGGTTTGGCGCACGTGGCTTGGTCGCTCCCTCGCCGTTAACCTGGAGCGCAGAATCGGGTAGATCAAGCTGCGTGGTCAGGTATTCACCCACACTCCTGGCGCGTGCAACTGAGAGGAAATAGTTATCTGCAAACTGCCATATTGAACGCTGGCTGATACGTACATTATCGGTGTGGCCGGTTGCTTCAATGCGTAGCACCCTGTGGCCGCTTAACTGCCTGGTAATACGATCGAGTGCCGCCCTGTCTTCATCAGTCAGCTTCGCACTGAAGGAATCGAAATGTGTGCTGATTTCACCCTTGAGGTGTTTTTCATGCCGCAAGCGCTTCATAACGGTATCTACCACCGGTGTGCGCTGGTTGCTCTTGCTCGGGCTGTCGAACATCAGGAAGGCCTTGCTCGGAAGCAGGGTGGTCTGGCCATTCACTTCCACTTCGGCAAGGAAGTTAAGCTGTTTGGCCCAGCTGCCAGGTACCTTGCCCAGGTTGTAAATCAAAACCGGGCCGCGAATTTCAGGATCTTCGATTACTCTGTTGTCGAGCACGCTGCTACCCGGTAAGTAGCGGGTGGTTTCCGGTATGTTGACCATCAGACGCATGTTATCCAGCGGGATGTCACCGCCACGCATGTCGAGATGATAGGTTGCAATGTGATCATTCACACTGCTGTTGAGCGATAGTTCAACTTCCGCTTTTGGTGGCGGCAATGCTTTCACATGGAAGTCGGTGCGCCACAGGGTTCCGGCCTGCAAGTCTACAAAGCGCGAGAAGGCGCGTCCGGCAAAGCGCGAATGTTCATCACAGACAACCGGCTCGTAGTGTGGAGCCAGGGTATCCAGGTCCATTTGTACAACATGGCTGCCAGGTTTGACGCCTTCGATGTGGAACATGCCCTGTTCATCGGTGACAACGTAAGTACCGTTTTCAAGATAGATGCGCACACCTTCAAGCCCCCTGGCGTTTTCACTGTCGGGCGGTTCACATTCATCAGCGATCACTCGTCCCATCAGAATGTTACGTGTGCGCACGAAGTCCTGTTTAATACGAACACTGGCTGTGCTTTCATTAGAGCTGAGTGCACCACCGTTCGCATTGGCAATTGCGCGGTTGATGGCATCACCGGTCTGGGTGCCGATGGTGACTTCCACCACGTAACGCACTTCGCTGACCGAGTCATTGGCGATGTCGCTCAGACTGAAGGTCAACGTGCGTCCGTCCTGACTGATGGCCGGGTCAGCAACCGTGTTACCATCGACCGTGGCGGAGCCGTTTTGATAACGCAAGCCAGGCGGCAAGGTATCAATAATTTGTGTTCCCGTTGCAAGCACACCTGAACTGTTGGTCAGGTCAAGGCGGTATTGCAGGAAGTCGCCAACAGCAACGACTCGTTTATTGGCCTCCTTAACCAGGAAGAAGCCGGTCGAGCCGGGATCCAGCGGTATATCTATTTGCATCGCCGGGCCCAGTACAACATCAAACGGCTGGCCGCGTGATCCCTGTTCATCAATGACGAACGGTGCAGCTGGCAAAGTCTGTAACACACCTGTCGGTACCACGCTGGGCGCGTTATAAATGGGAGGCGGTGTCACTTCCAGGCGATAGGTACCCACTGCAATAAACGGGAAGCGGTATTCGCCCGGTCCGAAATTGTATACCATGCCGCCGCTATCGGTGGTGCTGCCACCACTGGTAATAGTGGCAGGGAAGCTACTGATGCCATCATCACCATAGACCGTTGCCGGCAGATTGGTGGCATTATCGATCAGCGTGACTTGCGCACCATTGACGGGTTGACCGGTGGTACTGTCGAACACGATACCGAAGGGATCAACCAGCGCAGTACTGGCCGAACTGTCGGTACCGTCAACCGGGTCGATATAACTGGCAGTAATATTATCGCCTTCCATCAAGCCGAGCTGGCCATTCGCCGGCGTTGCCGCGGCAGGGTTTGTTGCACTGACATAGGACTGAATGTAGCCGGTAAAGACACCGGTATTCGGCCCGGTCTCGTTCAAGCGCAGTACCTCTGTATCGCCAGTTGCACTGACGTTGAGTGTGATCACCGCCGTTTCAGCCGTGGTTGCATCCTGGTTCTGATCAAGGTCGGTCAAACGCAAAAACACCGGGTCGCCCTGGTGATACACAGTGACTGGTTCCAGCGGTACGGGAATGCTGAGATCGATCGGCGTAGCACTACCAGCCGGCGTTGGCGGTGGCATCGGTACATACGGTCCCGCCGTTGTGCCGCTGGTGCTGTATTCCGTGATAGCAACCGGCACCGATTGTGCCGTCCCCATACTGGGGGCGTATTGCAGGAACTCGATGGTGGAAGGTGTCCTCACGGTAACCGTGACCGTGGTGACAGTATTGGAGGTACTGGTCGTTCCTCCGTTGAAAGTTGCTGTGGCGGTATTGTCGATGATCGTGCCCGCAGGAACTGCGTGACCGAGTACCGGCAACATCAACAGGCTGAACAACAACAGCCAGAAACCGATCTGCCCATAACTGCGCTTGTGGCGCACAGCCATGGGCAGACCGGCTTGCCGGTCGCGTTTAACGTTCAAGCTGTCTGCGTGCACGAGCAACTTCCCGGTCAATTGTTCCATAACTGCAGACGCGACGATGCCGCTGGCCTTGAAAAGGCCAGCGGCATGCCGCCATGCAGTACTTAAAGCGCGGAACAACAACCAGGACCTCAGTGGATCCTATTCAATGACGACAAAGAAACGAACGTCAAAGAATCCGCCGGATCCGTTCATAGCGCCCGTTGGTGCCTGACGAATACAGGTTACAGCCGTATCTGCGCCATCAGCATCCGCTGAAGGTGCGTAGCCGGTAAAGCTGGCTGGTGCACACTCATTTGGTGCTGCAACGGTCGAGTACTCGAAAGCAGCTCCCGTTAATCCACTGGTAGTTGCCCCGTCAACAAATGTTGCTGCGCCACCACAAGCCGCTGCGATACAGACCTTGGTGTTGGCAGGGATCACATCAGTAACAGCTACAGTGTTGTTATCAACTGATCCCGCACCACCATTTGTGACACGGATCTGATACTCAACAGCTGCACCAGGAATGTGATAGCCAGTACCAAACTCATCTGTTGTACCCAGTACTGACTTTGCTACAGCTAATGCGGCACTCGCTGCTGTATAAGTTGCCGCAAACGAGTGTTGACCATCGCGGTTACCATCACTGGTGGTGCCTGCGACATCGGCGAAAACAATGTCCACACCAGCGGTAGGTGCACCTGCTGCAACAATGGCGTTACCTGTAACTGCCTCACGGGTTTGTGCTACCAGACGGAAGTCATCCAATGATCCATCGGCTGCAGCTGCCGCTGTATCAGCAACGATAAACACTGTTGCAGTATCGGTACCACCATTGGGGTCGAGGTCAAAGGCATTGGTACCTGCGACATACAGGGTATCAAGACCCGCACCTGCACCATCCCAGGTGCCGTTACCGTTGCTATCCAGCCATATCTCGATGCCCCCCATTGGAATTCCAGCGGTTGGAACATCTGTTGACAGGTAATATCCCTGAGTGGTGTTACCGGTATTGGTAACGGTGTAGGTAAGAACCTGGTTCTGTGATCCAGGTGTGACATTCACATTGTTACCCGCATCGGTATTGAATACCGTCAAGTCGACACGGTTATCTACCGTGATCTGTGGTGCTGATCCTGAAGCACTTCGTGCATCAGCGCCAACCTGGTAATCAACTGTCGCGGTGTTATCAATAAAAGTACCGGACGCGGTGCCGACTGCTAGCGCAGTTTGCGTACCTCCGGTAAAGAGTGCCAGCGCCATTAGCAGGCGGTGGACTTTGCTTATGTTTGAGTACTGCATGGTACTTCTCCTAACGTTCACTAAAAAAAGATTTGCGGCATTGCCGCGGATAAAACCCTTGCGGGTAGTTGGGACCGGCGCGTGCCGGTGGCCCCGGTCCTGCACGTGATTGCGGGCCTGCGCGTATGCGTGCCCGGACTCGTGTTGTGACTGGAAGTGAAATAATCATCAGGCCCGGTCCCTTACTTCACCCGTGCGCGATACCAGACATCGGCTTGCTGGCCGGGGTCGAGGTTGAACTGGAAGGTCCAGCGCACGTGGCTATAGTCTTTTGCCGATGCAGGACGGGGTTTGCCGTCGGTGCCCGTGACCATCAATTGCCGTGCCGTGTCATAGGTCTTGCCGCCGTCGGCCGAGAAAGTAATCACGGCGTCAGGGCCATAGGCGCTGCCGTCGACGTACACGGTATGCTCCGGTACCGGGTTGGTTACCACGATGTTGTCAGCCACCTCGGTGCCGGTGTTTTTTGCAGTGATCGTGTAAATCACTTCAGTCCCCGGGACTACGCTGGTTGCTGCGGTTCGCTTGACGGTTTTCTCGCCCAGTTCGTTGGTCTGGCTGACTTCGACCTCGGCGACTGCCGTGACTTCAATCTGGGCCATGAGCTGACTGCTGAAGATCGCGAGGATCAGGCTGGTGCTTAGTTTGGTAAGTAGTTTCATGATTTCTCCTGTGGGTTTAATTGATGATGGTTTTAAAAGTTATGGTTTGAACGGGTGATCCCTGGTTGAGATTGCCCAGGTTTACATTGACGGTGTTCGGGGTCGTGCCCGAGACATCGCCGGCATCGGCATCGACCGCATCGGTTAGAGGCGCCGCATTCAGCGTTAATGTGCCGGTGGTGTAAGTGGTGTTCGCCGGCAGCGGATCGGTAATCACCACGTTGCTGGCGTTACCGGGGCCGCTGACCGTTACTACGATGCTGTAAGTCATGGTGGCGCCGGTGACCGGCTGATTGCCGCCCTGTTGATCGGTAATTACAACGGACTTCAGCAGCGACACGGTTGTGTTGCTGACCTCGTACGTGCCGATGGCATTGCCGGTGCCGCCGGAGGTACCGACGACCGCGGTGGTGTTATTGTCACCGGCATTGGCGAAGGGTGTGCCGGGCGGTCCGCTGCCGGTTCTGGAAATGGCAAGCAACTGGCTGTTGCCGAGATCGCCGAAACTCAGGCTGGATGGAATGTTGTTGCGAACGAAAACGACCTGCGAGGCATCGGCGCCGAGTAGAGGATCGTTTATACCGGCGTTGTACAGCGTATCGACGCCCGGGTTGAAGATGCCATTACCATTGGCATCCAGGTAGATGTCTACAAAAGCCGGGTCGAACTGGTCACCACCCAGGCTGTTCTGTACGTTCAGGGTGTAACTGTCATTGCCGTTACCGGTATTGGTCAGCAGGTAGGTCAGTACCTGGTTGCTATCCGGCGTGCCAACAGCAACATTGGCGGCATCCTGCCAGCTGACATTGACATCGAGTTTTTCATCGACACGAAACGTAACGGTGTTGCTGATGGTCGTGGAGCTGCTGCCTGCAATTGCATAGTCCACGCTGGCTGTATTGCTGATGTCGATACCGGCGCTGGTGCCGGCGGCGAGTACGGGTTTATGCAGCAATAATGCAAGCAGCAGCGCAAGCGCAAATCGCCCTGGGAAAGTCGTGATGCTTATGCTGTTTTTTATCATTGCACCCTCACCTGGAATCGCAAAGTGAAGGTCGGGTGATCGGTACCATTCGAGGCGCGCATCACGCCTTTCGGGTTGACCCGAATGTTGGTGACATTGGCGTCATAGCCATCTGCATCCGGTACCGGTGTGTAGCTCCAGCTGCCGGCGTTATCGTTGGAGAACTCAATGTCGTCGGTGCTGCTGCCGAGACTGGTGAAGCTGTAGCTGAGTCCGCTGTTAACCGGCGCAGTGCCGTCGATCAGCAGCACGGGTCCGGAGCCGGCAGCGCCAAGGTCATTGACAAGCAGCTCGGTGTTGGCCGGAATCGGGTCCAGCACAAACACGCTGTTGTTATCCGGTGAACCCAGACCGGTGTTGGTCGACTGCACGCTGTATAAAACCGTCGCGCCGGGAATGTTGTACGGGTTGGTGGTGCCGTTGACCGGGTCCGATACGGTGATGGCTGACTTGATAACCGTCAAAACGGGTTCGACCACCGTCAGGTTAACGCTGCTGCTGTCGTTGCCCGGGTCGGGATCGATACGGTTGCTGTTGGTGATCGTGGCGGTGTTGGTGATCGTGTTTCCCGCCGTACCCGGGTCGACATCGAGTGTGATACTCAGAATCGCAACGCCGCCGTTATTCAGCGGTGATAGTGTCCACAGGCCGGTCAGCGGGTTATAACTGCCCGCGCTGTCATCCGACACGTAGCTCAGGCCGCCGGGTAAAACATCGGTTACTTCGATTGAGTTCGCGTTTTTAGGACCGTTGTTGGTCAGGGTCAGGGTGTAGACGATGCTGTCGCCTTCCTGAGGCGAGGCGTTATCAACGGTTTTAACGATGGCCAGGTCGGCTAACTGGGCGGCCTGAATCGCTACCTGGATAAAGTCAGTGTTCCAGCCACCGCCGCCGCCATTGGGTTGAACCCTGAAGTAAACGGGCTTGAGCAGCTCGGTGACCGCGGCAGGGACCGTGACTTCGGCAGTAAAGGCAAACGTGCTTCCCGGCGTCAGGCTTGGCGTATCCGTAATGACACTTCCACTGCTGTCCCTGAAAACCACGGGCCAGTCGGCAGGCAGTGAATCAAACGGCGAGGTATTGTTTTCAAAGGCATCGAGTTGAAAGCTCTTGCTGGCAGTGCCTTCATTGCTGACGTAGAGATTGAACACGGCCACATTGCCGGGTTCGACATACACGGTGCTGGAAACAATGCTGTCAGGATCGGCATCAATACCCGGTAAACCGAATCCACGTGTCGTGATGCCACTGGCCAGGTCAATAATGTTGGTGTTGAGGCCGCTGTCGATCTGGACGGCGTCCTGTTTTACATCGCTGGCCGTTGCGACGCTGGCACCATCCGCGTGGAAAAATACCGGATATATCCCGTCCGCAGCCGTGGCGGCGCTGGTGATCTCGGCACTGAACTGGTAGCTCGCTCCCGCGGCAATGACGGGTGTCGAAGTGATGACTGTGCCGCTGCTGTCCTTGAATACCACGCTCCAGCCGGTTAACGCAGAGCCTGCGTTATCGCTGTAGCTCAGGCTGAAGCTCTGGTTGATCGCGGATTCGTTGTTGAGGTGGAGGTCAAACGAAACCATCCAGCCTGCAAGCGATGACAGTGTGGTGGTGACAGCGGAGGCCGGGTCAGCATCGACGGCGTAGTCATCCAGCCCGGCGGCTGTCGCACTGTTGGCGATATCAACCCCGCGGGTAACCGCGATCGCATCCTGCTTGATGTCGTTGTTGATGCCGCCGACGTGGAAGAACAGCGCATGGCTGCCATAGCTTATAGCCGCTGTGGTGGAAACCTCGGCCAGGTACTGGAAAGTGTCACCCGGATTCAGGCTGGGTGTACTGGTAATGATGGTGCCACCGGTATCCTTGAATACGACCGAAATGCCCGCTGGCAGGGCCGTGCCTGCGCCATCTGCGTCTACCGTCAGGCTGTAGCTCTGCGGCAGGCTGCCTTCGTTGCGCACGAACAAATCAAAGCTGGTGCTCCGGGTGCGGATTACAGGTTTCAGCGTCGTTACTGAAGTTGCCGGGTCGGCATTCACGGCTGCCGACCCCATGCCGGAGGCATCGATGGTATTGGCAACATCAACGGTTTCTGCAGCGAGTGCCGAGCCGCATGAATTGTCGTGGATATGTACCAGAGGTGAGGGCAGGGAGGATGAGTCCACCACATTGCCCTGGCTGTCACTGGCTATGACTTTCAGCAGGTATTGTCCGACCGGCAGGCTGCTGCTGTCCCAGCTCAGGTTCCAGGGTGCAAGATTATTGGTGGGTATACCGTCCCCGGCCTTGTACCAGCTACTGCCATTGTCGTTGGCAGTGCCATCCGCGTTGGCATCGTAGTAATAATAAAATTCGGCAGCTGCCGTGCTCACGACCTGGCCGCCGACGACGGTGTTGGAATCCAGTATCGCCGTGGTCAGGCTGGCAGGTCCGCAGCCGCTGGCACTGAACGACTGGATAATCGGGTCCTCGTAGGTGTTGCCGTTGGCGTCGACAAAATCACCGAATGGAATCGGGCTGGTTGCGATAGCCGTGAACACGCCGTCATAGGCGAGGTCTTTTTGCACCGGGTCGGTGTTGGAGTTGCTGGTGGAGAAGCCCATGGCAAAGGGCGTGCTCGTGGTAAACGTGGGGCCGCCGCGGGCAGCGGCATCGAGCGAGGACAGCGGTACCTGGAAATCGAGATAGGTGACCGAACCGTTAACATCGACCACGCGGGAACGGGAGAAGTCGTAGTCCGGTCCGCCCGGCGAACCGTCGTTGTCCCAGTCGCTGGCATTGTTGCCGGGCTCGCCATCGACGAACTGGGATCCGCTATCTGCCGGGTTGTCTGCGGAATCCTGGCGCCAGACGGCATCACTGGCGCCGGTTACGATAAAGGCCTGGGTCGGGGAATCGTTGTAGATAACGACGATGTCATCGGGTGTTGTCTGATTTCCGCCAGTGCCGTCGATGTGTACGACGAATTCCTTGAAGCCGTCACCGTCGGTATCGAGCAGGATGTTCCATGTGGCCGAGGTGAATGGTTTGCTGTTGCCCGTCGCCTGCAGTGGTGAGCTGTACAGTTGCATGCGGAAATACAGGTTGGTCCCATCGCTGTACCAGGACACGGCCGGGCCATAATCTGCAACGATATCGACCGTGCTGCTCGGATTGGTGCCGCCAGTGGAAGCATCGCCACCGCTGCCGCCTTCGACATCGGAGACATTGCTGCCATTGCTGGTGTAGGGGATCCATGACGAGTCCGGGGGCCAGCCGCCGGGGTAAGCGACTGGATCTACGTAGTTGGTTGCCGCAGCAAAGGCAGGGGGCGTTAACACAGGAGCGCAGCAAAACAACAGGCCCAGCAACACGCCGCTCAAGAGTGTCACGGTTTTAGAGATAAATATTTCTTGCCCCAACTTCAGTTTCATTGCCATTCGTGCCAGCTTCGCCCGTGCAAACACCGGGCCTGGTATTAACCGCAGCAACGTCAGGATCAGTCATCAGTGCACAGCGCTTGCAATCGCTGCGATGAGTGGCAATCAGCTTTGATTAGTACCAGGATCGGTGTGATTTAGAAATTTAGAAAAAACAGCGACACTATTTTTTTGTTTTATTGTTACAAGTGACTGTTTTACTTATATATAGCAGCAAATTATCCAGCACACATTGTGACCGGGCGGGGTCTTATTCGGAGACAGAAATCGAGTTAAAAGGTCATGCAGAAAGTGTGTTTTTTACCAATCCTGATGAGTGTTGTGAAAAATCCCTGTCCCCTGACAATTGAGGCGGGTTTATCTTCTTAAAAACAGCGGCTTATGGAATGATCTGTGCGAGATCCGGTCGGTATTTCCTGGCTATCTGGATCGGGAAATATCGGTAATGCCAGGAAATCCGGGAGGCCGTGCTTTAACAAAGCCTCTAAGGCTTGAGATTAGCCCGACAGGCTGTACCTGTTAGCCGATAAAGTGCTGTAGTCAAGTGGCAGGAAATTCAACTGAATAGTGACCAGGCGTGCAATGAGGATGCTGGTGGCGGCAAACACTGTTGAGAGTGCGGTATACAGGCGCAGCTTCAATATTCGTTTCAGTTAAGCGTTAAAAGTCTTCACTGCTAATAAAACGCCAACACCGACCATTACAGCACCGGCAACGATGTTTATTGTTTTAGTTGCGCTGGAACTTGATAGAAGCAGGCTTGCTCTATTTGCCATACAGGCATAAACCAGCTTGGCGCTGCCGACTGCCAGCGTTGCGATTACTATAATGATGCTGGTGTCAGCAAGGCTTACAGATGATAAATCAAGAAAAGCAGGGAAAAAGCCTAAATAGAACAGGATCGCTTTTTGATCGCCCAGTGTAATGAACAGCCCGGTCAGGAAGCTCGACAATAATGAGGGTTCTATATTGTTTACTACTTCTCCAGTGCCTGGTTTGGATCTCCATAGATTTATACCCAGCCATATCAGGTAAGCGCCACCAAGGTATTTTATCAGGCTGAAACGGCTGCCCATGATTTCAGCAAGAACAGATAAACCGTATATGGCCAGTATTATAAAAATGATATCGCCTGCCACTATACCGATGGTTGTGAATACACCGTGAGTAAATCCGTTGGCAGCCGACCTGGCAGAAACGACCAGGGCACTGAGGCTGGGAATGAAAGCCAGCACAATCATGGAGCTAAACAGCGCAGTAATGCTGCCCAGGGTCAAACTGCTCTCCATGGGTTTAATGATTAAGGAAATTCAGGGGTCATGAACTCGTATAGTGACTGAATGACCATGGTTGAGTGGATTGTCTGTGATGCTTGTTATTTCTGTTTACGGAGGTAAACAGCGTGGTCTTCCCCAGATGTACTTGTAACAGAAACCAGTTCCCAGCCTTGTGCGCCAAGTTTATTAAGTATGCCTGTTTTTGTGGTATCCAGGTAGCCGCCGTGAGACTGTTTAACAACTTTAGCGCCAGCTGCCGGACCAGGCAGAAAAACAACCTGATACTCCCAGTCACCATTCGCCAGTGCATTATTAGAGAAGAACAAAACGGCTGTAAATAATATCTGTTTGATCATCACTGCATCTCCTGTGAATTCTTAAATAATTTATTAGCCGCGAAGGACGCGAAGTTCGCAAAAAGATTTATTGTTTCTCATTGTGTGGCCTTGATGCTGAATCACAGGGACTAGTATCGAAGGGCGAGGAAGAGCAGGAATCCCGGCTTCGCCATCAACCCGCTACGTTTTCGCGCTATTTGCGTTTTTGCGGCAAAAGATAATTAGATGTCCTTTTTACGCATAAGTATTCCGCCCATCATTCAGGCCCGCATTCTATTCCTGCATTAACTGCAAGATCTGTTTTTCAACTTCAGGGTGATCGAATTCGCGACCGCCAATGGCGCGGTAGCGTATATTCCCCTGCTTGTCGATGAGGTAAGTCGTGGGAAGGCCATTGACTCGATAGCTGTTGGAAACCTTGCTGTCCTTGTCAAACAGGATGGTAAATGTTGGATCGACATCGAGTTGCCCGGTATAGGCAAAGACATGGTCGCCATCTTCCATCTGGTTAATGGCAATTACGGTAAAGTTATCACCATTAAATTTCTGGTACAGCCTTTCCATTGAAGGCATCTCGCGTCTGCATGGAGGGCACCATGTCGCCCAGAAGTTCAGTAGCACAACCTTGCCGTGGAAATCCTTGAGGCTGTGGTTTTCTTCATCCATGTCTTCAAGGGTAAAACCGGGTGCCGGTATTGGCCTGGGCAGTGGTGTCAGGTTATACCCCAGTTTTGGCTGGACGTCCCAGGCGGCGTATGCGCCCAGTGCTATCAGGCTCGAAAATATTGCCAGCAGTGACAGGGAGATTAGTTTATTGTTCAGATAGTTGTTCAGGTGCACAACGCAGGCCCTCAAATATATCAGTGTGTTCTATGCCGTTAATTGACCATTTATACGTCAGCGAGAACTCGCTGTCGCGTGGCAGCTTGATCGTGGTAAAGCCCTGCTGCCAGTCCCCCTTGTAAAATGTGCCTTTGTCGGGAAGCAATGTCCAGGAAAAAGTGACACCCGCTTTGTGCCATTGTTCCAGCCATTGTGTTTTGGTTTTTACCGGATAATTGTTTCCGTGCTTGTCAGTGTAGTGCCAGTTGGCTACATCGTAATCCAGTTGCTGTTGTGATGTGTTTTTAATGATGGTGCCGAAAACACAATAGCCCGCTATTTCATCAACTTCGCTATCAGGAAATTCATGCGACATGTAGATTGCGCGGATAAAGTCAGGTAACAGTTGTATCAACTCTATGCTGAAGCCTTCACTTTCGGCCACCCATGAATACAGGCCGCTGTCTTCATTCTTTTGCGCGGTGATATTAGCGGCGCTGGTGATATTGCCGAACATGCTCAGGACAAGAGCGAATGTGGCTAGAGAAATGTATTTGATGCGTCGCTTGTTCATGGTGGCATACTGTAGCAGACGTCTGTTGTCAGACATATTCGACTAAAGACTGTGACGTGACAGAAACTATTTCGATACACCCAGCACGATACCGTAGCCCTGTAGTTCCTGCAAGGCGGACAATCCACCCTGAATAACGACTTCAGGATTTGGGTGCTTCATCTCATGCGCTATCTGGTTCAGTGCGAGTTCACCGGTAATTTCCGCATTTTCCTGCAGCAGGTTTACCAGACGGGCAGTGACCGGATTGATTTCAAGAAATCTTACCTCTTCCATTCGGTTACGGTACACAACCAGGTATGTCGGTTGTTCAGGCGGTGCTTCGGGCAGATAATCAGGGCCCATTTTATGCACCGGGTATTGATAAGCCAGTGGCCATGCCAGTGGTGATAATACTGGATGCCCCTGAAGCAAATCACCGTTGGGTTCTATCATGTCAAGGTCAATGCTTTCTTCGGCGACCATTAGCGCGAGTTCTACCCATTCATAGTGGGCCAGCTCGAGCAGGCCCTGTGGGTCTTCGGGCTGAGGCTCATGTTCACTTTGCAGGTAGTCGAGAAATTCCTGGGATATCTCGAGAAAATAGGGTGTGCTGCTCTGATGGCGGGCGAAGAAATCACGCACCATCCTGTGCCAGTTGTCATCGCTGTATATTGA
>CALLCZ010000147.1 GCA_937998645.1 uncultured Gammaproteobacteria bacterium | reverse complement strand
GGCGCCATACAGGCAGTACATGCATGCGTCGAATCGGTGCGTTGAGTCTTGTTGAGTTCATGTGGGGATGCTCACGCGTTTCGACGTGCTTGTCAAATAATTTATTGTCGTGCAGGCATGATCTGGCGGTTTCTGCCAGATTTCCCAGGGTCTGACTCAGACACACTATTGATTAACACTTTAGATTTCTCGCAAATGCGCAAAGAACGCAAAAATGTTATGAGTTTATTCATTTGTAATAGTCAGGCTTGGGTCTATGAAAAAGGCAATAGATATTGACTCTCGCAGAGGCGCAGGGAACGCAGAGGTGACAGGTGTTATTGTTTTGGTTGTTTTTCTTTGCGCTCTCTGCGCCTCTGCGAGAGAACATATCTCGATCATGTTTTAGTATGACTTAACCCGGTCATTAGATTGAATTCCGACTATTACAATGAATTTGAATAAAAAGCGAAATGAAAAAAGGCGGTGTAGTTGGAGTTCTACACCGCCTTCGCGACACAACCAATCTGAGAATTGGGACAAGAGGCATGCAATCCCCATGGCCTTGAGTAAAAGCAAAACCTCTTACCGGCTCTTAAACTACTCCTGAATCGGTTTAAGGTAATTGATATGAATCAAGAAACTTTAAATTTGTCCCGTTTTGCCGATAAATGGGTTCATTTTCTGCCGCGGACATATTTGACACAACTCAGGTTGCAGCCCCGTATAGCCGTGTTGATAACATCGATGACCTTCGGTCGTGGAAAAGACGCGCGCCATGCCAGGGCCACGGTACGGTGTGGAATGGGGCTGCTGAAGCGGCGAATGGTCAGCAGACGCTGAGAATAACTGTGGGCACCCGCAGCGGTGCAGGGCAGTACCGTTATGCCCAGTCCGGAAACGACCATGTGTCGTATGGTTTCAAGCGAGCTGCCCTCGATGGTGTGAGGCAGGTCACCGATGAGTCCTGGCTTGGGTATACAGGCAGGGCAGGCTTCCAGTACATGATCACGGAAGCAATGGCCTCTGCCTAGCAGCAGCACATTCTCGTCTTCGAGATGCACAGATGAAATGGATTTGCGCGCAGTCAACGGGTGAGAGGCTGGCAGTAACACCACGAACGGTTCGTCATACAGCGGCTGTGTAACGATGCTCTGTTCTGCATACGGCAAGGCTATAACAATGATATCAAGTTCGCCCTGTTTGAGCTTCTCGGTCAGCACCGAGGTGTAGTTCTCTTCAACCACCAGCGGCATTTCCGGTGCAGACTTTCTCAACTGGGGTATCAGTTCCGGGTATAGATAGGGGCCGATGGTATAAATGGCACCTATTCTAAGCGGGCCTGCCAGCTGGTTTTTACCGTGCAACGCCACCTGCTTGACGTTATCAGCCGCTTCCAGTGCCTGCTGCGCCTGCTGCACGATGCGTTCACCGACAGGTGACAGCGATACTTCGTTGCTGCCACGTTCGAATATGGAAACACCGAGTTCTTCTTCCAGCTTCTTGATGGCGACACTCAGGGTCGGTTGACTCACATGGCAGGCTTTGGCCGCCTTGCCAAAGTGGCGTTCGCGGGCAACAGCAACGATGTATCGCAACTCGGTCAGTGTCATGTATCGGTCTCCTTGTCCATAGCTTAATTCAATCCATGTCAATATATCAATAGATTAGATAAAAAGGTCTTGATCAGTCCGATGAGGGTATAGTCCGGCTGGTGTATATCGATAAATCAACGCCGATGAACCGCACCCTCAACAAATACCTCAATCTGGATATCTGTCCGAAAAATCCACTCGGCAAGCGCGTGGTCGATACCGCGGAATTCGTCTGCGAAATTTGGCGATAACAGCAGCCGTGCCTGTGAGCGGTTGCAGATAGAGCTGGATTCATTCAGAAAACGGGTGCCGGGCGTGAACACGCCGACTGCAAAATCAGGTTGACAAGCTGCCAGGTGTATTTCGATAACTGTTTGTATTTTATAAATAAATAATCAATTTGTACGAAAATGAACGAACAAGTTTCTTGATTGGCCACTTAATATCAATCATTCTCGCATCCGAATGATTTTCAATGACAAATGAACCGAAGCTTAGGAACATCACTATGAAATTGACTTTCCCCAAGGGATTATTCCTCTCAGGTCTGGTCCTTTTATTCTCCAGTGTCTGTATGGCTGAAGAAGAGCCATGTGAAGGCAGGACCTGCCTGGATGGGCCTGGTGAGGCTGAAGTAATCGCTGGTACCGGCTACGAGCATACCCTGTTCGACAGTGCGGATAACAAATGCCAGCACTGCCACAATGATCTGTACGATACCTGGAAAACCTCCATGCACGCACAGTCCTGGAAGGATCCGATCTTCCAGTCCAAGTACCAGGACTTCCTGAGGCTGCAGATCAGCAAGATCGGTAGCATTCATCCGATATCGGGAGATGAATACGTGCCGGGTATGGTTAAAAAAGCGGCACAGGTTTGCGTCAAGTGCCATGCGCCGACCGCTTATTATTCCAATGACTACGACGTCATTCTGGAAGAAGTTGCTGATATGGATGTCGATCCCACAGCCTATGAGACTGGCCAGGACGCGCAGAGCAATCTGTCACCCTTCGATCCCAGCCAGAAAGCAGTCGTCAGTTCTATGGCCACGACAGGTATGGTTTATACCGCGAGCTACCACATTGGCCATGGCCATAATCGAGAAGGCATCAACTGTGCGTTCTGCCACAGCATGGAAACCGTCCGCATGATGCAGGAAGACGATTACTATGGAGATGGCGGTCAGTACAAGCTGGTGAAACCACTGAAGATGGGCCCGAATGGTCAGATCGTTGTGCCGGCAGACACCGTGCTGGAATACAGTGCAGATGCCAGCACCTTTGACATGAATGCATTTTTTGCCGTGATCGGTCCTGAAAAATATTTCGATTTTGCTAATACACCTACGGATTCGACACTCACCGCGATAGCAGCAGATGCGCCGCTGTTCGATGAAAACAAAATGGCTGATGGTCGTTATACGATGAAGAGCATTCCGACCGGTACTGATCCCGAAAGCGGCCTGCCGTATTACACGGGTGGTCCTTTCTATGGTCCCTTCGGTGTCACCGGTTTGAGCAACAGCAACCCTGATGATGCGACTGACCGTGAAGCACTCGTTAACGAGCACTTCGTGGCCGCAACCGAGGCGGCCGATGGTGACAAGTTCACGTCCGAGCACCACTTTGCTGCTTACGGCAAGTCACTGTGCCTGTCGTGTCACCAGCGCTCATCGCTGGCACTTAATCCCGAGTTTGACGGTATACCGGGTATAACTGAAGGTGATCAGTTCCTCGAGCTGTGCAGCACCTGGACCGCGATGAGTGACGGTGTCGGTGATAACTACCAGGATACCGCGACAGCACCGAAGTGCCAGCGTTGCCACATGGAACCACTTACTGAAAAGGGTGGTGAGGCTGTCACCGTACTGCACCAGTGGGATCAACCAGACGAGCTGTTCACCCTGGCCGATAATCCTGAACTGACCAAGCACTTCCTGCCAGTTTCAGACGGTGGCAGCGTAGGTCCGGTCGCAGAAGGCTATTTGAACAACCACGCCTTCATGGGCGCCAACACGAAGGACTTCGGTACAACCAAGATCAAGACCGGCTTTGAAGCTGATATGAAGGCGCGCAAGACTGGCAAGAAAGGCAAGAAGGTAGTTGTCGATACCCGAATCCTGAACGAGACGGCCCACATGTTCCCGGGTGCGCACCCGATGCGCCGTGTGTTGACACGTGTTGTGCTGATGGATGCAAATAAAAACATCATTCCGTTTGCATCTGCTACCGGTGATTCGGACTTCAAGACCATCACCAACGAACTGGCCACGCTTGAGGATGATACGATTATGGGCGGTTTTGATACCGTGAAAGTCGAATACGATCCCAGCCGCAACCTGGTCATGCAGGGACAGACACCTCATCTGAACGAGGAGCCCGTCGTCAGCCAGATGATGGATGATGTTCTGGTCGAATGGACATCACCCGATGGTACCGTGGTGGATTGCCCGGATTACGAAAAAGGTCCCTATCCGACGGGTACAGGCTGGGCGATCAAAGGTTGTACCACGGTGAAGAAGATCATCGACACGGATGACAATAAATACTTCACCCGCATCTATGGCCGCGAGACCGGCAAGCGCAAGGCAGGCACCCATGTCATCCGCCCTGGATTCGATTCCAATATCGTTGCTGATAACCGCCTGGAACCCAACGAGTTCGAGAAATACAAGATCTTCTACGATACTCGCAATGTTACCTGGCCCCTGACTGTGACCTACAAGGTGTATTACCTGAAGAAAGGCGGTAACGGTCAATTCCCAACAGATTCCGCTACCGGTTTCCTGAAGCCTGGTACGCCAGCAAAAGCGGCTATCTTCGAGGTCTACAGCAAGGAGATTGTAGTCGAATAAATATCAACTTTGCATGGATGCAATCAGGCCCTTCACCTTCGGGTGAGGGGCTTTTTTGTGGGGATCTGTAAATATTGTTCCAGCATCCGTCGTGCCGGAATATTCCATTGACATGTTGTTGCACAGGCGTATAACTAAGGCCTCGTCTAATAACGTATGCTTACCAGTGCCAGGTCACTGAACCGGCTTGCAGGCATGTGATAATGTTGAGATTGTCACTGGCTGTAACAGGAATATATTGCCATGATAACTGCAAAACGTCCCTTCGCTTTCTGGTGTGTCACCGGTTTTCTGTGCATTGCCCTTGTTTTACTGCTCATGGGACAAACGCTGTCGTTAATCGATTATGAGCTTGCCGTACAGCTCGGGCTGCAGGAAAGCGTGGGGGATGTCGGCAGCTTCGGTGTTCAGGTCAATCGTGCTTTTGGAGCAGGTGATACCATTGTTTATATTCCTTTGATGGTGCTTTCCATTATCGGTCTTGTTCTGAAGAAGCGCTGGTCACTCATTACAGCGGCAGCAGTTATGGGCATATCCGCTTACTGGGCAACAACGATTGTTTTCATGCTGATTTTTCTACCGGGCACCCCGGGGTATTCGCTTCAGCCGGGTATGGAATACTGGTTTTTCATGGCTGCTTTTATAATCTTTGGCCTCTGGGGGCTGTTATATCTCATGTTTCGGGGCGAGAAACTATTGGCATAGTCATGTTACTACCGGGGCGCTTGATGACGCTGACAGGCCAGATAATATGCATTGATACAGGAGCAAGCGATGAATGAGCACGAGAAAATAAACTACGTCGAATTTCCATCAAAAGACCTGCAGGCAACAAAAGCATTTTTTGCTTCAGTCTTCGGCTGGTCTTTTGTCGATTACGGTCCTGAATACACGGCCTTCTCTGATGAGGGTATCGATGGTGGTTTTTATCAATCTGGCCTGACGGCCACAACAAAAAATGGCGGCGCACTTATCGTCTTCTACAGCAAGGACCTGGAGAGTACACAAGCAAAAATTCAGGAAGCGGGTGGTTCAATTATCAAAGCGGTATTTCCATTTCCCGGGGGTCGCCGATTCCACTTCAGTGATCCTAATGGTAATGAGTATGCGGTCTGGTCAGACATCGACGTGTCTCAATATGAACAGGCCTGACAAACTTGAAATTTTCAGGGCAGCTTGTGCAGGCAGCAAATGCTAATGAGGTGACAGATTAAATTGAGAGGTTTTCCAGGCCATACATAATCACGCAGTTTTCAGCATTTGATTAATTACAATGCTTTTTGACTAGGTTTTTGGACAGATCATATTCGTAGGGTGTGATTCTGCCTTCAGCGAAAAATTTTTCGGACATTTTCAGGTTGGCCCTGCGTTTTTTGCATTCTGCGGAGTCTTCATTTGTACGGATTTTTTTTACTGAAGCAGGATGCATGTTTGCGCATATCTTGCAGCTGCCCACCGATAGAAACGGCTTTGACTTAAAGCTTGAAGGTTCGACATTTTTACCATCAACGACTACGGTGTTATGGGCTATGTCATCGGCATACCAGGTTACCTGGCTGCATCTTTTCGTGTTGGTCCTGATTTGTATATCGGAACCGGCCGGGCTTATGGCTGCGCCGCATTGATCAAGCAGTTTTGAGCAATCACAGTTCGTGCTCGCAACAGATACCAATGAGAGTGTGGTAGTCAGGATGGTTAGAATAAGGCTGTAGAAAAGTTTCATGTCAGACTCCAGGTGTAATTCTATTTATATAGCCTGTTTCTTTATTAAATCAATGTGATAGTTCATGTCAGCATGGCCCGTAAACGGCATGAGAAATCTGGATTTGATGGACAAGCTGGATGCTGCTGCGGGCTCATACTTGTCATATGACCATGCTCGCAACAAACCCCACCTGGAAACTGGACCGAGTCTGAAACCCCGTCCGGACCATGAATCTGGCTCGTCTCTATGGCCGTAAAGCGTGCTATTTATGATCTCCTGTAGAAAAATACAGGTCCGGCATAAAGCAGCATTCTGTATCTTGCTTGATTCAAGTCAACTCTAAATATCAGCGTTCAAGCATTATCTATAAGAGTAGATCCTGATTTTCTTGCGGATATAGTCGGATATTCGAACATACTCAGAAAAGGATTCGGATGATGCACACTGGAAAGGCCTTCATTTTGTTACTCGTGATAGTTGCATTGCCATTGATATCGCGGGGCGACACGCTTGTAGAAAGCCTGCTGTCAGCATACCGCTTAACACCGGGTGTTTCATTAAGGTCAACAGATTTTGATGTTTATAACAAAGGCAGCACAGACCCGAACGGGACATTGTCAGAAGATTTTTCTTACTGGCCATTTATTATGCTCGGCAGTCCGTACAAATACTTTGGAGAGTCTAACTGGGGCGGGTTGATGGAATACAGCTTCTCTGGTTTTAATTTAAATCAACAGCTCGTCAATGACGAGCTTGTTGATCTTGGAACATCTGTTAAAGGCTATTATGCATTTGTAACACCAACCGTGTTTTATTCATTCAGCGGGCAAAGGCCGCATGGAAAATACGACCAGACATTAATTGCCGGACTGGGGGTGGGGCTCGGTTATTTAAAGGCCGACGGCGACATTATATTTACTGAATCAACACAGCAGCGAACCGATATTGATATAAGCGGCGCTGCCCTGGCTATTTCGCTGTTCCTGGATTACCGGTTTGGCAGTTATGTGACACGAATATCAGGCGGGCTCACGAGTCATGCGGAAGGTGCTTATGAATATGATGCCTTCGGCTTTTCATGGAGCTTTGGATATATTTTTGGATTGTAAAATTCAGCTCCGAATCATAATTGCTGTTTCGTGAGCTGGCTGTTAAATAGTCGATGTTCTTCCAGGTGATAGCCGGGAAGCTGGATAGAGCAGATCGTTGGCATGGATAGTATGGTCAAGAGCGGCGAATTAAGGTAGATTTGGAACAACAAGTCGATATGACACTTGAACAACGATAATTCGATATATGTTTTGGGAGATTAGAATGCGGTTGAATACACACAAGTTTCTTTATTTTCTGGCGATTGCTGTTGTTAGTGCGGGATGCAGCCAGGATGTGAGCTACAAGAATGACGTCGACCCGATCCTGCAGGCTAATTGCCTTTCCTGTCATGACGGCCAGGGTGAAGGAATAGAGGCGAGTGGATTCAGCGTGAAGTCCTACGATGACCTGATGAAAGGTACTAAATTCGGGCAAGTGGTTGTACCAGGCGACAGCCTGTCCAGCTCCCTGTACCGTCTGGTCGACCACCAGGCTGATCCCAAAATCCAGATGCCGCCACACCACGATGAAGCGGTAGCTGCTGGAAAGATGGCTTCGCTGTCTGGAGAGCAAATCAATACCATCAAAGCCTGGATTGACCAGGGTGCAAAAAATAACTGATAGCGGGCGCCCTTGATTGTTGTCGTTTAAACATGAGCGTTGAGGTATACACCTGTTCCTGGGTGGGTATTGCAATTTCTTTAGCGGGTTTGCCTCAAAAACGACCACTCAGGTTTAAGGCCAGCAGTGGTACAGCTTCATAATCGGCACTCGCAACGGGAGTATTTTCATTATTTTCCAGAATTAGATTTCCGTCGTGATTGATACCAGCATGTAAATCAAGATGCATTGTAGGTGTCAGGTTGGTCGACAGCCGCAAGAACAGCAATCTCCCATCTTGTGTGCCGATACCACCGGGCGCAAGACCAGTATCATCCAGGCGAAAGCGAAAGCTTCTGCGACTAAACCCGATTGCCGCTTCCCATTTTTCGCTGAACCTGTATGCCAGTTGAAGGCCGGCTGGACCGGTTGGCCCGGCGTTGAGTGCATTGCCGATACGTAAATTGTCTGTAAGTTGCCATTTTACGCTCAAAAAAGGGAAAAGGGCTGTTTCATCAAGCCGGTCGAATGCACCCAAGCCAATACCTATTCTGTTTCCCCGCTCAAAATTGTATGAACCAATTAATATCGCACCATAAGTGAGAGAGTCTCTCCAGTCTGCATCTACTTCCTGAAATGTACCAATTGATGGAGTGGCTACGAAGGTCCAGTTGTTATCAGTTCGAAAAACGACAGGTAAACTAAAGTTAAGGCTGCGGATATCGTTCCACGGCTGTTGCCCATTGAATGCTGACGGGTTTTCGAAATCATACTTAGTGATGCCATAACTGATTCCAAAACCTACAAATGTTCGAGTGCTTACGGGTTTAGTAGCACTGATGCGAATAAGCAGGCTTGACATAGAGTAGCTGCCACCGCCGTCAATATCTGACGAGCCTTGAATAAGTGGTGCTATGGAAAAAGAGAAACCAGAGCGTTGCAATTGCTCTAAATCATATACAGGGGTTTGAGCTGCAGCTGTGCCGGTATATAAAAGAACAATTACACTCGCCAGCCTGTTGATTGGATATTTCATGATTTCTCCAGATATTTTGGCATGATTTACAACTGGCTTTCTATAGGCAGCAGTCGGTAGAAGAAATCTGATATGCGTTGAAAGAAACTTCGTGCCGGTTGCGAGTGAACAGTGCCTTTGCTCGAGGTCCAGTACAACGTCTGGTCCTCCTCGTCGAGATGTACGCGCCAGGCATTTTCCGGCAGCATCAGGGCCTCAAATTTTTTCGCCAGCTCTTCTGCCAGTTCAGGTGATTCGATATAAAGACCGTTCTCGGTGTTTATTTCGAGTGCACGTGGATCGAGG
>CALLCZ010000146.1 GCA_937998645.1 uncultured Gammaproteobacteria bacterium | reverse complement strand
GTTATTGCTCGGGTCAGGGTCGCGCTGCTTCGCGTCTGCAGTTGCAGATACATTAATCACGGTACCCGCTGCACCCACCAGATCGGCTCGCAGTACCGCGGCCACGTTGATGCTGGGGCCTGCTACGGCAAGATTACCGAGTTCACAAAACACATCCGCGCCGGATTGTGTGCAGGTGGTGCCATTGTCCGGGGTTGCGGAAACCAGGCTGGCTACAGCAGGGATGGTACCGAACAGGCTGACATCCGTGGCATCGTCGGCACCCAGGTTTGCCACCGTGAACGTAACGGTAACCTCATCGCCCACCACGACACTGTTAGTGTTCGCCGTCGCGGTCAACTCAAGATCTGCCACGCCAATAACGGTAGTGGTGACGCTTGCCGAGTTATTCGGCTCGGTACCGTCTTCAGCAGCGGAGGTCACGTTAGCAGCGATAGTTGCATCCCCCACAGCAGCTGCGTTGAGCGTTAGCGTCACAGTTGCAGATGATGCGCCAGCTAAGTCACCTATCGTACACGTCACTACACCAGCATTTACAGCGCACGTGCCAACAGTAGAAGTGGGTGTGCCAACTAATGTAACGCCAGATGGCAAAGCATCGGTAACAAGTACCACATTGGTATCGGGATTAGCGGTATTATTTAAAGCGGTTACCGTAACGGTAAACTCATCACCCTTGAATACTTCATCGGGTGCTGTCATGTTGGAAATGAGTAAATCCGCACTGAAGTTGGCGAGCTCAAAGGCGCCGATATCACATTTTGCGGTGCCATCCTCATCGCCATCAAAGGGTCGAATACTGCCACGCTGGTCGTTATTGGGGCAGTTGCTGTCATCACCGGTGTCGAGTGCAGGACTGTTTCCTGGATTTCCCGCAGCGATAAATGTCAGCTCATGGGTTTCCGTCAGACCGCCGTTATCAGCCCGTGCGATCAACTGCGTGGGGGTATTTTTCTGGTCACCGGGCTGGTCAAGCTCGCAGGTATCACCGTCTTCAAGATTGTAACCCTGTGAATTTAAATCACCGACAGCACAGCCTCCACCACCGGCGCAGCCACAATTGGCCAGGCGGGGTGTTCCTCCCTCGGCTGATGCGATCATATTATTCGACAGCAGTGTATTGCCGAAGAAGTACTTACCATTGCTAAACGAACTCAGGCCAGCGCCACCGATGGGCGCAGTGGTGGTTGCCAGATTGTCGGCCACGGTGACATTCTGCAGGTAGACGGGACCAGCGGTGTGAATACCTGCGCCGACATCCTTGGCCGTGTTGCTACTGATGGTGGTATTGGTGATGTTAAACCTGGCCACGCGTCCGGCAATACCGGCGCCGCCGATAGCTTCATTACCATTGATAGCACTGCGGATAATCGTGGTGGTGGTCTGGGGGGCGCCGGTAAAAAATATACCGCCACCGTTCTCACCGTAGTTTCGATTGCCAAGCCCTGGAGCGGGTGCATCAAACTCCTTGCCGATCAGGGTATCACTGATAACCGTGTCGCCTTCGTTATAAAGTCCGCCCCCGTTACCGCCAGCACAGGTGTTACCGCTGATTTTGGACCGGCTGATCGTTGCAGGTACGATTGAATGGATGCCGCCACCATCGCCACCCGACCAGTTGTTAATGACAACAACATCGTCGAGGCTGACGTTCTCAACACCAAAACTACTGCCCTCGCCGCCGGAAATGACATCAGGAGGCAGGCCTTCTTTAGTTGAGTCGTAAGTCACTGTGGCGTATCCGCCACCCAGGGCAATAGCGCCGCCCATGCGCCGGAACTGGGCGATTATGATCGAGGTTGTTCCGTCATCGACAATCTTGCCTTCTTCATCTAGCGAACCACAAGTACTATCGATGACCTCGATATCATAAGCATTAAGATTGGTAGCATCGTAAATTGCATTACCAGGGAGACCTGCTTCAGCAATACAAACATCAGCAGCCTTGGTCGGTTTCACAGCAACTTCACCATTGGCCACGGTCAGTCCCTGTATAACCACGCTGGCGATATCCGCGGTAGCACTGCTGGTAGTGGACACCTGGAAAATACGGTCACCGGTCAGCGGATCATTATCACCGATGAGCGGAACACCGGGCGAAGTTGGTGCCCATTCAATTCTGGTCACATCAGAACCTGCACCGGTGATGGTGACATCATCGGTGATATCCAGGTCACCCTGGCTTGCATCGAATGTGACGACAGGGACATAGTCACCTGTGGCGACATCTATATCACATGGATCGCAGCGCTCATCGACACCCGCGAGCGTCAGGGTATAAGTGCCCGCTGGCAGGTTAATCACATCCACGACGGGGCCTGCTTCACCTGCTACAAGACAGTCCGCGTGCGTCAGGGCATTGTCATTGGCATTGACAATGGCCTCGCGCAGGGAGCAACTGCCATTGGTATCAAGTTCATCATTAAATGTGTCCACCGTGAAGGTGGCCGCATTGACCGGTAACGCTACAATCGCCAATACTACACTGAATAGTGCAAATATCGAGATCATCACGCCCCCGTCTTTGTTCAAGGTTCGTTTCGTTTTCATGATTGTGTCCTCTATATCAGACTCCTTGTTTGGATTCATCGACTATAAATTTTCTCGTCGAATATTCACTTTATTCAAATTTGAAATTACTAGCCTCAACATAACGAAGATTTAAATTATTACTCTCATCATCGAATGCACTTTTCTGGCTAATTCCTGTATAAACAGTAACAAATGCACCATGCTGATTTCATGATACAGGTCAACAAGAAAGATGATTTAATGGAATATCCATACTTGAAAGAATGTCACCTTTTGCCTGGCGGGTTCGACTCCAGTATTTCAGACCCGTTGATTAAGATCCTGTCGCCCGGTTTTGAAATGCCACGTCATAAAATTGATAATTATCAATATGAACTCATGTGCTCGAAGTCATAATAACTTTAACCAGAACCCGAACCATGAAGCATTCCACTCAAAGAGATAAACAGGTACGACGTGTAATCCTGATTGAAGGCTCGGCTAATCTGCTGGTTTTAATTCTTAAGACCATCGTCGGTCTGTCCACCGGCTCCATGGCCATACTGGCTGATGCCGTCCATTCATTAACAGATTTAACCAATAATGTTATTGCCTGGTTTGTAATACATTTTTCCAGCCTGCCCGCGGATCGGGAGCATCCCTACGGACACAGGAAATTTGAGACCCTGGCTGTTTTTGTGCTGGCCTCGATTCTGGTTGTGCTGGCTTTCGAGCTGATCCTCAATGCAGTCAGGAAAGAAGAAACCGAAGTAGCGACAAGCGGCATTGAACTGGCAATCATGCTTGGCGTTTTAGTTATCAACATCCTGATAACCATCTGGCAGCACAGATGGGCAAAGCGACTGGACTCGGATATTCTGCGTGCTGATGCAACCCACACATTTGCCGATGTTCTGATTACCAGTGTTGTCATTGGTGGCTGGCAATTATCTGCCATGGGGTATGCGTGGGTTGATCGACTATGCGCCATCGGTGTAGCGCTTCTCGTATTCTATCTTGCATATAACCTGTTCAGACGTGCTGTACCCGTATTGATAGATCAGTATGCGATTGATCCACAGGAGTTAAGCAACATCATAGGAAACGTCCATGGCGTAAAAAATGTTTACAGAATACGTTCCAGATGGATAGGGAAAACCTGTGCGATCGACCTGGTCATTTCCGTTGACCCGGCACTATCGACAGAGGAGTCTCATGACATTGCTGACAAAATAGAATCAATCATTGAAAGGCGTTTTGACGCTTCTGACATTTCAATCCATGTCGAACCGGAAACCAGTCAATAAGCTGTAATAGTCAGGACTCGATCAGACAGCCAGTACCAGATTAACTCAAATGTACTAGTCAAGATTCAATCTGAGAGTCAGTGTCATACTGGCTCGAACTCAGGCTCTGATTATTTATTCGCGCAACGTGTGATTGTCCAAAAAAAACGCTACAGATATCTATTCTCGCAGAGGCGCAGGGAACGCTGAGGATAACACATGGAAAATAATTCAAAATCACTTTGCGCGCTTTGCGCCTTTGCGAGAACTCGTGGCTGTATTATCTCTCGCCAGGGCGCCAAGAACGCAAAGGCGGGTTCCCATGTTTCTTGTGAAACAAAAGAGCCGTGTTTTCTCTGCGTACACAGCGCCTCTGCGAGAGCATTAAGGTTCTAAATCTCCAGCCTGGGGTGGATACAAACTAACAGCAACTGTCAGAGCAGGTTTGAACTACTACAACTCAAACCCTGACCATGATTGATTATCTACAGCCAGTATTGGCGATTCAGTCAAAGCTCTATATTTACTCTCGCAGAGACGCAGAGAAATTACAGGTACAAGGGACGAGTAACGAGGGACAAGGTAAAACATAGACGATATCCACCCCTTCTCACTCTGGGAGATGGTTGAGGTGATGGAGCACCAGGACGTCGCTTGAATGAAATGCGAACAACTCATGGCATGCCTCTGATACTGCGATGCTGCATTCGGGCTACAAACAACACAATTTACTCTGCGGTCTCCGCGCCTCTGCGAGATAAAATACTATAAACTACTAAACCAGTTCGGTTTGCATCTTGCGAAAACTAACAGAAACTGTCAGATCAAGTCTGAACTACTACAAATAAGCCAATTCTTAAAAGCTCTACGGCGTGATATTCACAATAGGCATTCTACTCCTCTGCGACCTTGCCTTGATCGATCCATTTGATACTCAAACTTTGGGTCCCGCATTTTTCACCTTTTCCGATACCATATCTTCAAATTGCCTGAAATTCTCCCTGAAGGCCCGGGCAAGCTCGCAGGCCTTGGCCTGATAGGCAGCCTTGTCTGACCAGGTGCTCTCCGGCCGCAGCACTTCATCAGACACACCGGGGCAGGTTTCCGGCACCAGCACGCCGAACACGGGATCTTCGTGCATGCTCACTTTATCCAGTTCACCTGAAATTGCAGCGTTCAGCATCGCCCGTGTATGGTTGATGTCCATGCGTTCACCGATCCCATAGGGCCCGCCACTCCAGCCGGTGTTGAGCAACCAGCAATCGACATTATGCTCGCGGATCTTTTTGCCCAGCAGCGCATCGTAGACGCTCGGGTGAAGTGTCATAAAGGGCGCACCAAAGCAGGTGCTGAAGGTTGCCTGTGGTTCTATGATGCCCGCTTCAGTACCCGCAACTTTCGCGGTGTATCCGGAAAGAAAATAATACATGGCCTGAACAGCAGTGAGCTTCGCAATGGGCGGCATGACGCCAAAAGCATCTGCGGTCAGCATCACGATGTTACGGGGGTGACCTGCCTTGCCCGGATAAATCGCACCCGGTATATGTGTGATCGGGTAAGCAGCGCGCGTGTTCTCGGTGAGGCTGTCGTCATCGAGATCCAGTTGACGATGACGGAAATCAATGCCGACATTTTCGATCACCGTGCCAAAACAACGGGTGGTTTCATAGATCAGCGGTTCTTTTTCTTTCGAAAGATTAATCACCTTTGCATAGCAACCACCTTCAAGGTTGAAAACCCCATCGTCTCCCCAGCCATGTTCATCATCACCAATCAGCCGCCGACCAGGATCAGCCGACAGGGTTGTTTTACCCGTGCCGGACAATCCGAAAAAGACCGCAACATCGTCGTTTTCTCCAATGTTAGCCGATGCGTGCATGCTCAGTATTCCCTGCTGGGGCAACAGATAGTTCATCACGGAAAATATTGACTTCTTGATTTCCCCGGCATACTGGGTGCCGCCGATCAGCACAATTTTTCTGGCGAAGTTGATGATGATGAAGGCTTCTGAATTAGTACCATCAATACTCGGCTGGGCATGAAAATGGGGGGCATGAACGACGGTGAACTCCGGCTCGTCGATTCCGATCTTTCGATTAAAATTTGACGGGCGGATAAACAGATTACGGGCAAAGATGGAATGCCAGGCCATCTGGGTAATAATTCGAATTGGCAGCTCGCTATGCTTATCTGCCCCTGCCAGCAGATCCTGAACAAACAGATCTTTTCCCTCGAGGAAAACACAGACTTTATTGTATAGCCGGTCGAACTTCTCTTCTGAAATGGAGTGATTGACGCTGCCCCACCAGACATCGTCATGACTTCCGGGTGAATCGACAATGAATTTATCGTTGGGTGCGCGCCCGGTAAAACTGCCGGTACGTGTTACCAGCGGGCCACGGTGTGCAAAAAAACCCTCTCTGCGCCGAATCGCTTCTTCATATAACTGGGCGGTTGTCAGGTTCCATCGAATAATATCGATGTTTTTTAAACCGATTTCATAGAGCTTGTCTTCGAGATCTTCGATACTCATCGTGCAACTCCTCGGTAGCAGATTCGTGTTATACAAAACCCCGGCGCTGGAAGCAAAGCGAGATCTGATCACTACCGTATGAATATCAGCGGAATACTGCACTCTGAAGCATTCACACCCGCTGGATCCTCCTTATCTATGCTATTTTGATTCTGACCACCTTCATGATTTCCAGCTCCATGCCTGCCACTGACTCCCTGTCGGGGTAATAAGTCAAATTAACACGCTGGCCCTTCAGGTTTTTGTATTGCTTTTTACGCTTGTATTTAAAAGGTATGTCACATTCCTCGATCATAACCGTATTCAGAATCCAGTCATCCTGTGCTCTTTGCACATGCGAAGTGACTTTGGCCATCTCAGTATGTGTAAGCTGTTTGTGCCGCTGTAATAGTTTGTCGGCTTGTGATTTCAATGGCATACCCGATACCACAGGGTCAGGCCTGTGATGACACATATTTCAATGGAGAACATAATATCATTCGCGAACAGTAGATTGCCTGGTTCATCAACGATGCAAGACCTGAAACCGTTCATTTTCCTACTTTTGTTTTGACGCCCAAATAGCCAGTTTATGTTTCATGGTAGTCTGGGAAACCTGGTCTTCCGGTATGGGCTGTATCACTTTGTCGTGAACAAGCAGTCGATAGATATACTCGATTTTCTCACTCGCCGAATCGGTGGGTTCGAATTCCACGACACCCCGTGCTTCGCCATATTTTACACCTTCGAGTATCGCTTTTTTCACCAGTTCTTTTTCATTTTTCAGTTTCTTCACGGTAACCTCGGGCACATAGCAGGGCAATTATACGCCCTTATCTCAAATATCTATTTGATAGAGCGCAAGTTGTATGTGATAGTTGATTCGTTGCCGGTTTCCAGCTCGCAGGGTTTGTATTTTCCGCGGAGGCGCAGAAGACGTACAATTTGTCACTACGGGCAAAATCTTTCGACATGCTCAGGCAGCTCGATGGCTTATGTTGCTGGCGATTGGCCATGGGCCTGGAAATGCCGTGTCATATCTCTGCGACCTCAGAGCCTCTGCGGTGAAAAACTGTTTTCGTGCCGGTTAAAATAAAGGGGGCATCGATATAAAATGAACAAGACCATTGAAAACGGCTGTCGCAAGCAAATCGATGGCGTTACTCACGTCTATTACGAAGGTTACTGGATAAAATGTTATGAACCGCCCCGGGACAGCCTGTCGGCAAAGAAAAGCCTGATACAGTCATTGACGCGTCGCCTGTTCAATCATATGGAACACGGCATCAACATCCCGGGGAAATTACTGGAGGAAGTCCGGGCAGTTTACGAGGCAGAACACGACCCCAGAAAAAAACGTGTCAAGGGCGCCATGCTCGCCGGCGCCCTGTTCAACCGTTCTGCTGACATCTTCACACACCTTGTAGAGCTGGAAGCCAGTGGTGTTGAAATCCTTCCTGATAATGACCTGATGCATACATGCGGCCAATGCCTTCAGGAGGCACTGGAGTTTGGCAACCTGGTTAAGCACCGTAATGGTGACGAAGGTATCGATGAGCTCTGGGGCGAACCCTTCAAGGCTTTCATCATGTCAATCGATGACTTCTACGAAAGCCGGTATATCAAGATCGCCATGACAAAGAAAAACATCGATCAGGTGGCTGCTTATATGGCCGACTGTATCCAGAATGACCCGCGCTTCCCCGGGGTTGATCAGCTGATCCTGGAATATGCGAAGGCGGCCAGACGCAAATGTGAAACATTGCGCACGGATGATGATATCTTCGATGTCTGGTCAGATTTTGTGGTAGCCGGCGAGGCAGTTACGGATTTTATACCCGAACACAACGCCACCCTCCCCGCTGATCCGCTGATTGATGCACTGGACGTCAAACACATGCTCAAAGCAGGTGTCAGGCTGATTGCATTTATCACCCGGGCGCGAACACCAATGCCGAAAAGTACCGCAAAATACCTGAGCGAATGTGAGCAATACAAGAAACGCTTATGCTGAAACGGGAACAGCTGATTTAACTGTCAATGGCCGACATCGACAAGATATTTATAAATAAAATAACACTCTACTTAATATCTGTTTACCAGACATATTGTTTCGAACCAGCCAACGAAAAACGGCCGTCCTTCGCAAATGCCGGATGAATAAATGCGACGGAGGGGTTATTATTTAACCACTTAGATAAATTGTTCGATATTTTATCCCGATGTTATGAGCAGGTATACCAAGCACCCGAAGCCATCCCCCGAAACCCGCGACGAGGCCTTGAAAATCGCTCGCGGCACGCAACGGCCGGGACAGACCAGGGAGCAGACGAAACTCATCGCCCAGGGCATACAGAAAGGTATTGATCTGTATAAAAAACAACAGAAGGCGAAGAGCAGAGATCTGGACAGGCAACGCAATAAAAAATCCAGAGAAAAGTCGCACCTGGATCCGGACCTGCAGGAACCCGGTGCAATTCGCTACAGGCAGCACTGGCTTCCCTGGCTGCTGCTCGTGATCACCTGGCTTGTAATTGTGCTCTACTTCGTATTTTTCGACAGACTGAGCTGACAAAAGCGTAATATCCGCAAACAGCACAAAGAACTCGAACAGATAATATGTTTAATATCTGTGTTTATCCGCGTTCATCTGTGAACTGACATTAATGTCCACATCAACTTATTAACATGTCGAACAGCAGTATCCAGGGAGAAGAATAACAGCGAGGATTAATCATTACCTGGACAATCGGTCCAGCACATTACGTGTAGTAGTTCGGACCTGGTCTGACACATTGCAATACGGCTTTATTGTTGATCTGAAAATTTAAACATGAGATGAAAGACTCAAAACATGCTGAAAGCAGACTCGCAAGTTTTTAAGTTGACTTCTGAACACGGCCAACTGCAGAAATTCACAGCATTATAAAAAACGGCCCCTTTCGGAGCCGTCATCATCGAAGGCGAAAATACCACGAGTTTTAAAATGTAAAAACACCACTAATCGAAGCCATACCAAGATCAGTATTATCAAGATCATACACTTCGTATTCTGCGCGTACCGCGAAAGAGCCAATTGCCAATCTTGCGCCTACGCCATAAGCAGGATCTGTTCCAGAGTCACTGCTACTTGCAGTGCCAAAAGTAGAATCCTCATCCCAGCTCAGCGCACCAGCCTTGGCAAATATACCAAAAGGTCCAAAACTCAGACCTGCTAAACCATAAGCATTAAATCCAGTGACTTCGATACTGCTGCCAGATGTAGTGGGCTTGCCAAAATCAACATAAGAAGCTTCAACAGCAAAATCAACAAGGGGAATAAAACCGATGTTGTATCCGCCAAATAATTTATATGCTGAATCACTTTCATCAAAACCTGCATCAGCATTTTCTATCTGGGCATCACCTACACCAGCGCCAATGTAAAAGCCACTATCGGCACCAGCAATTACTGCCGCAGGCATACCCAGCAAAGCCCCGGTTAAACAAATGAATAAAACCCTGATTTTTTTCAGACTCACAATAACTCCCCCATGTTTAATATTATTTTCATCGCATTAATCTTATCGGAATTAGAGTAGCGCCACCATGATTTAGAACACTTGATTCATATAAACCATGAGAACAATGAATAGTCAGCCAGGGTTTCATTACAAATTACCGAGCGTCAGCTGTGGGCCGTCAACTGCAAAAATCCACAGCATAATCAAAAACGGCCCCTGATGGGGCCGCTGGCTATTCAACTTGCAAACTCTACTAATCTTCTTTGTACAACGGTGCAAACATCAATGGAATGATAATCATCAGAATCAATCCGATGATATTAAGTGACCATTCGGCTGAATCTGTATTTACAAACATGGCAGCAATCATCAAAACCGAACCGGGGAGCATTGCAGTTAACCACGATGTATAGCGTAAACCTGATGATCCGTTACACGACTTACAGGATGCTATTAATCCAGGACTCATTATCGCCTTACGCAATGGTGAGATGCCCGGCTTTTCACAATGGGGGCAACTAATCATGGTGTTTACTCCTTAAATGGACTGTAAACACTGTGTTTACGTCTAACTAATCCGAACAGGCAAAGCAGGCCTGAACCAAATAACCAGGCAGCCGCGGGAATTGGTACCGGATTGACAATTACCTGACCACGAATTTCGCCACCACCAAAATCCAGTGTGTGCACGTTGACATACCAGTTTCCCGACAGCAAATTAGTCTCTTGAGTATCGGTCAAAGTAGCCGAACCAACCTGCGGACTCGACCATGGACTAGGAATACCCAAATCAACACCACCCGACACACCGACCGGAGCAACATGGAAATGCATGTTGTTGACATCTGAGGTGAGATCCATCCACGTAATGGTATAGTTAAGACTATTCGTCACATCGTCATAGTCGCCAGCAATAGTACCTGTGCCATTACCAACGTTTCCTGGGTTGGTGAGCGCCTGAAATACGTCCATGTCGCCGGACAACACATACACTGTAGCATTTGCCTGTCCCAGCAGGAATATGCCAACCAGCGCCAGCCCCATACGACTGGCAAAAACACACTTTTTCGTAATTTTCATCGGGTAGCCCTCCGAATTAAACTGCCTGTTTTAATGATGGTTTCCTGGTACTTTTTGTCATTTAATGAATCATTTCGATACCAGGCATATACTATTGTAAGCAAAATTCATGCCTTAATAATAATCATTCTTATTATCAGTTAGATAGCACTACATTAGAACTTCATTATTTTTTAAAGTGTAAAGAAAACCATACAGAATGCAGAATTCAAGGCTAAATCCTTATGGATTTCTTTACAGCTGCCGAACGGAAGCTATGGGTTTACTTCGGAACATGAGCCCGATAATAAGTACGTGTGCTCGTGAATAGCTTGAGTCATTGCCGACTGTCTGGCACACCAGTCTGTCGGAACAGGCCTGGGCTCGCACTTTACTCCAGCTCTATCTGCCCTGTGATCGTAACCTGTATGGTTTTTTCACCACCTTCGATTGATGGCGCCGCTACCTTGCTGGCCATGACCGCTACTTCGAAATTGCGTCTTGCATAGTGGTTCGCTGAAGTCGATACGTTTATATCAACGATTTTGTAATTCTTTCGCCCGAGCTGCTGTGTAATATTTTTCGCGCGCTTTTCGAATACCATCAAGGCTTCACCGATTAATTCGTCATCGGTACTGTTTTTCAATTCCGGTGACACAGCAAAACTTATTCCCTCAAGTGCCAGTGTCTGTTGCAGGTCTCCAAGCACCCCGCTCATCAATGTCATATCCTGCGATTCGAGACGTACACTTTGCCTGACACGCCAGCCAGTGATCTTGTTTTTGTGATAGACGGGACTGGTGCTGTAATTATTTGTCTGAAGCTTGATTGCATCATGCTGTTTAACAAGCTCGATAGCTTCGTTGATTCTCGTATTGACAAGGCTTGCCAGCTGAACTGCATCTCTGCCTTCTTCCTGGGCATACAGCGTCGCAATGACGGTATCATTTTCGATCTGTGTCTGTGCACTGGCGCTCAAATGAACACGGTCATAATGGTCGGTGGTTTCGTGCGCTGCTGCGAGTGCCGGAAGTACAAACAGAAGGGGAACAAACAGGAATTTCATGGTGAGTCTCATAGGGTTATTTTCATTTAAAAGTGTGAGTACCGAGTACGCCGATAGTTCCGGAAGCGATAGCCGGGGTATTGCACTGACAGTATACGTATTTCAATAATAAATTATATGCAGTAGTTCAGGCTTGATCTGACAGTTGCTGTCGATTATTGCATCACCGTGCAATCTGACTGCGTTGGCTTTTTAACATCCTGGTTTCTCGCAGAGGCGCAGGGGTCGCTGAGAACTTCATTGTTTATTTTGTTCTTATACGAAACACCTTTGCGGGCTTTGCGCCTTGGCGAGAGTTAATTGTTTTTTTCTCTCGCAAAGGCGCAGAGGCCGCAGAGAACTTCGATGTTTATTTTGTTCTTACCCCAACACCTTTGCGTACTTTGCGCCCTGGCGAGAGTTAATTGTTTTTTTCTCTCGCAGAGGCGCGGAGAACGCAGAGGTATGATGTGTTTTTTGCAAAGAAAATATCTTCTATTCAACTTTCTTTGCGCCCTCTGCGCCTTTGCGAGAGTTTGTTCTACAGCCTTTTCGATCTGGCCAAACCCGGCTGTACTGATAAATAACCGTGGTCGGTGTTTGATTTAATAGGACACTCATTGTCAGCTTGAATTCTGACTATTACAAATTATAAAAGCTGGCCGTATTAACACCAGGTTTCAGCTCGTCTGCAAATCGGTGGTCAGATTTTCGAGCTCTTCACTGGCCAGCATCCACTCGGTTTCCACGACTTCGCACTGTTTATCCACATCGGCCTTTTCGAGCAGGCAGTCCTGCAGTTTGCGTTTATTTGGTTCGCTGTAGATTTCCGGGTCGGCGAGCTGCCTTTCCAGTTCGGCCCTGGTTCTTTGTAACGCTTCCAGTTTAGTTTCGGCCTGGGTGACGCGCTTGCGCAATGGTTGCAGGCGTTTGCGCTGTTCGGCCTCCTGGCGCTTTTTATCCTTTCTGGCTACTGCAGTGTTTCCCACATCGCCGCTGTTGCCAGTATGTCTTGAATCAGCCACGACCTGCCTGTTCTGCTCGCTGAGCCACTTCGGGTAATCATCCAGGCTAAGTGGAAAATCGTCGACTCGAGTATCGTGCACCAGCATCAGCTGGTCGCTGGTTACGCGCAGCAGGTGGCGGTCGTGCGACACGATGACCATCGCACCGCTGAAATCCTGCAAGGCCACTGCCAGTGCCTGGCGCATTTCGAGGTCGAGATGATTGGTGGGCTCGTCCAGCAACAACAGGTTCGGCCGCTGGTACACCAGCATCGCCAGCACCAGGCGGGATTTCTCGCCACCGGAAAACGGGCCGACCGCTGCGAGTGCGCGTTCACTGGAGAATCCGAAACCACCGAGATGGTTTCGCAGTTCGGCTTCGCGTGCTCTGGGGTCGAGCTGTTGCAGATGCTCCAGCGGCGAATGTTCCGGGTGCAGCTGTTCGACCTGGTGCTGGGCGAAGTATCCGATACGGGTGTCTTTATGGACTTCGCGTTCACCCCGTTGCAGTTGCAGTCCATCCTGCATCGCTCCGGCCAGCAGTTTGATCAGGGTCGATTTGCCAGCTCCGTTTCGACCCAGCAAGCCGATGCGGTCGCCAGGCAATATGCTCAACTCGACTCCGGTGATGATAGTGGTGTCGCCATAGCCGGCAGCGACACCATGCAGACTTAACAGCGTGTTCGGCTTCTTCTCGGGCTCGCGTAATGAAAAATGGAACGGCGAATCCACGTGCGCCGGCGCGATTTCCTGCATGCGTTGCAGCGCCTTCAGCCTGCTCTGCGCCTGCTTCGCCTTGGTCGCCTTGGCGCGGAACCGCTCGACGAAAGACTGCATGTGTGCGATTTCGCGTTGCTGTTTTTCATGAGCGGACTGCTGGTTGGCGAGTCGCTCGGCGCGGATGTGTTCGAACGCCGAATAGTTGCCGCTGTAGAGCGTGATGCGCTGCTGCTCGATGTGGGCGATATGGCTGGCGACACTGTCGAGAAAATCACGGTCGTGCGATACCAGCAACAAGGTGCCGGCGTACGCACGCAGCCATCCCTCCAGCCAGATCACCGCATCCAGGTCGAGGTGGTTGGTGGGCTCGTCGAGCAGCAGCAGATCGGAGCGGCACATCAGTGCGCGCGCCAGGTTCAGCCGCATGCGCCAGCCGCCGGAAAATTCTTTCACCGCCCTGCCCTCGTCATCATTACCGAAACCCAGCCCGCTCATCAACTGAGCGGCACGGCTGTGAGCGCTGTAACCTCCGATGTTATCGAAGGTACCGTGCAACGAGGCCAGCAGGATGCCGTCATCGTCGGCCTCGGCGAGGGCCAGTGCCTTTTCGACCCTGCGCAGCCCGGCATCGCCATCCAGCACATATTCGATCGCTGCCCGGTCTTCCGCCGGCATTTCCTGTGCCACGTGCGCGACCACCCAGTCCTTGGGATACAGGCAGTCACCGCTGTCCGCGTGCAGCTGGTCCAGTATCAGCGCGAACAGGCTGGACTTGCCGCACCCGTTGGCCCCGGTGATGCCGACTTTCTGTCCGGGATAGACCTGGAATCCC
>CALLCZ010000145.1 GCA_937998645.1 uncultured Gammaproteobacteria bacterium | reverse complement strand
TTCACCATCCCACTTATAACTGTATTCATAGGGATCTTGCGGTGTGTTTACAAACCATTGCGACATATTCGTGGCACGCTCACCCTGTGCTGCTATCTCGAACAATCCATACAGTGGACTGTCGGTTTCACCTGCCATATCAGCGGTAACCTAGACAACAGGCATTAAATCTTTGTGGTAAATACTGTGGCTACGCCTGGATTGATGCAATGTAACGACTTCAGACAACGGCACCAACGAGCCGTTGCGCGACATCAACATCAGTGATAAAACCTGCTCGATGTCGGCCTTGTCACCTTCCGCATATTCCACACGAACGGGTACAGCATACTTGGCTTTATCGAGATGCATGTAGGTCATATCTTCACCATCGAGCACAGTTGCCAATGCATCGGTGACCTGTTTCTGTGACAGGCCAAGCAAGGCCGCACGGCTGCGATCAATTTCAACAACAATCTTCTCGGATGCAATTTCGACGGAATCATCGATATCTACAATATCCGGTGTTCGCTCAAACACTTCACGCAAACTTTTTGCCGCACTTATCTGGCCGTTATAATCGATGCCATAAACTTCCGCCACCAGAGGTGACATTACCGGCGGCCCTGGTGGTACTTCCACGATCTTGGCATTACCCTGGTATTGTCGCGCTATTGCCTGAATATCATCACGCACTGCCAGTGCAATGGCGTGGCTCTTGCGATCGCGTTCATGCTTGTCAACGAGGTTGACCTGGATATCGCCAAGATGAGCATCCTCGCGCAGGTAGTACTGACGAACGAGGCCGTTAAAACTGATGGGGCCCGCCGAACCTGCATAGACCTGGTAATCCTTGACCTCTGGCAATGTCGACAGGTACTGACCGATATCCTGTAACACTCTCGCAGTCTGTTCGAGACTCGTACCTTCAGGCATATCGAGCACAACCTGGAACTCGGATTTGTTATCGAACGGCAGCATTTTCAAAATCACCAGGCGTCCGGCGACCAGCGTCAATGAAAGCAGTATCAGCAGCAGAATACCCGCAAGCAGCCAGCGACGGTTTACCAGGCCGCGGCGTCCCTCAAGAAAGGGCTTGAAGATACGCATGGCGAATCGATGCAATCGTGTTTCGTTAGCCTGTCCCGCCTCATGATCTGCACTTCCGTGAGCACCCACATGACCGGCAAGCATATTCTGCGTTAACCAGGGCGTAAAAACGAAGGCGACCGCGAGAGAAATCAACATGCCCAGTGAAGCATTGATAGGAATCGGGCTCATGTACGGGCCCATGAGCCCAGAGACAAACGCCATTGGCAGCAAGGCGGCTATGACAGTGAAAGTCGCAAGTATTGTCGGACCGCCAACCTCGTCAACGGCGCGGGGGATTGCTTCAATCAGGTTTTTCGCACCCATGGTGAGATGACGATGAATGTTCTCGACTACGACAATTGCGTCATCCACCAGTATGCCGATTGAAAAAATCAATGCGAACAAGGATACCCGGTTGAGCGTAAACCCCCACGCCCATGATGCAAACAGGGTCATTGCCAATGTAACAACGACAGCAGTGCCGACAATAATTGCCTCACGCCAGCCTAGTGCGATCAATACCAGTAATACTACCGATAAGGTGGCGAATGCCAGCTTGCTGATCAGTTTTTTCGCTTTTGCGTCAGCTGTAGCGCCATAATTTCGCGTGATCGTTACATTGACATTATCAGGAATGTAACTGCCTCTGAGCTGATCGAAGCGTTCTATCACACGGCGGGAGATTTCTACCGCATTCGTGCCCGCCTGTTTCGCAATCACTAGCGTGACCGCAGGCCTTTCAACTGCTTTCGTTTTGGTGGCTGATGCAGCCCCATGACTGAAATGTACATATTGATCCGGCTGAGCCGGTCCATCATCAATGGTCGCCACGTCACGAAGATAAACCGGGCTGCCCTCATGAACGGCAACGACCAGTTCGGATATATCATCAAGCGTTGAGAAGAAAGTGCCGGCTTTGACCAGCAGCTCATTATTGTCAGCTGTAACATCAAGAGGTTCATGCACACGATTGCCTGCCTGCAACGCATTTCGCAGACTATCTATATCTGTGCGGTAGGCAGACATGGCCTGGGGGTCAAGCAGTACACGCACGACCCTGGGCGAGTCCCCAATCGTGTAAATCTCGCGCGTACCCTGAACACGTTTCAGCTCCGCTTCTATGGAATGTGCAATCTGCCCAAGCTCATATGCGCCTATATTGTCATCATGTGACCACAGGGTTGCAGTCACGATTGGCACGTCATCGATACCCTTGGGCTTGATAACAGGTTGCGCAACACCAAGATTTTGCGGCAGCCAGTCGCTATGCAGGTATATTTTGTTGTACAGACGAACAATGGCCGCAGTACGATCTTCACCCACATTGAACTGCACAGTTAAGACCGCCATACCCTGCATAGACGTGGAATAGACATGCTTGATACCTTCGATTTCCGAAAGCACCTGTTCTGCCGGGCCGGCAATAAGGCTTTCTACTTCGGCAGGACTCGCGCCCGGGAACGCTATAAACACGTTAGCGAAAGTGACGTTGATCTGTGGTTCTTCTTCACGCGGCGTAACCATGACGGCGAACACACCCAGCAGAAAACCCACCAAGGCCAGTAAAGGTGTGATCTCCGTGGTCAGAAAACGTTTGGCTACATTACCTGAAATACCCATCGAACCAGCATTATCAGGCATGGATCAGCGAACCGGTCTTGTGGTGTACTGCTGTTTTAACCGGGCACCTGCAGCAATCGGGTCAACAAGGATAATTTCATCCTGCTCCAAACCGGCAAGAATGATCGTATTTCCATCATCCAGCTGACGCCCCAGGCGAATTGCACGCAGACTGATGTCGCCTTTGGGTGACTGGACATACACCGCAGTCACCTCCGAGCGTCTTACAATTGAATTTGTGGGCACGACCAGAACTGCTTGCTGCCCGATTGTAAAACCCGCTTTTACAAACATGCCCGGAAACAGTGACAAATCATCGCCTGACAAATCAAGGCGCACACGGAAGGTATGGCTGGATCGCTCCGCGTATGGAAAGACCGTTTTATTAGTGACCGGGATGAATTTTCCCTGCGGCGTTTCAATGAAAACGTCATCAGATTCACGCACCGCGTTGATCATACTTTGCGGCACGTCAACATTGACCCTCAGCTCTTCGAGTGACAATCCACTCATTAACTTCTGACCGGGTTGTGCCATCTCGCCGATTTCGATATGACGTTCCGTAACGATACCTGAATAAGGCGCGCGCACTCGTGTGTAATCGAACTGTTCCTGCGCCTGCTCCACTCCTGCACGCGCCGATTTCAGTTTTGCTTGTGCCGCTTTCATCGATGCCTCCGCCGCATCCAGCGTTTTCTTTGAAACGGCTTCTTTCTCATAGACGCCTTTTACACGCTGATATTCGTCCTGTGCTTCTTTCAAGCGCGCACTGGCTTCATCTAATTCAGCTTTTGTCTGTTTCAGCCTGGAAGCGGGTTGCTTGTCATTCAAACGGATGATGACCTCGTCTTTTTCGACATAGTCATCAACATCGAAAAGAATGGCTTCGATCTGACCACTGATCTGCGCTGAAACAGTTGTCTTGTTTACAGCCTCGATAACACCATCAAGACGGTATACGCGCGGCACTTCGGCATACGACACCGAGACCGTTTCGAGTTCATCAGCAAACAGCTCAGCACTGATAAATATCGTTAACACCGCGAAACAGGCGGATATATATGTTCGAAACTGCAACATGGCAGGCACCACCCTCATACGTTATATCGACAATATCGTTTGACGGTAATACTGCAGCTCGGCGATCGAATCCTTGATGTCATTCATTGCCAGGTGGCTCGACTCCTTGGTGAAACCTTCACAGACATCGGGCGACCACCTGCGAGCCAGTTCTTTCAGGCTGCTGACATCAAGGTTGCGGTAGTGAAAAAATTCTTCCAGCTCTGGCATCCAGCGTGCAAGAAAGCGACGGTCCTGGCATATGCTGTTACCGCACATCGGTGACCTGCCCGGTGGTACATATTTCTCGAGAAAGGCGAGCGTGACCGCCTCGGCCGTCGATTCACTGATCGAGCTGTTTTTTACCCGGTCAGTCAGGCCTGATTTTCCATGTTGCGTGGTGCACCACTCGTCCATGCCATTGAGCATTTCATCACTCTGCTTGATGACAAGCGACGGACCTTCTTCAAGTATCTTGAGGTTCTTGTCAGTGACGAGTGTCGCGATTTCGATGATCCTGTCTTCCAGCGGGTCCAGCCCCGTCATTTCCAGGTCGATCCAAATCAGGTTCTCTGCGTTCTGCTGTGGCATATTTCCTCAATCCCGAAGGGTTTTATGGTGTGTTTTCAATGGCTGGCCTTATACGGCCATAAAATAGATAATACAGTTATTGTATTCCATTCTCAAAAGGTAGTTATGCACAGCTTCACAATCCTGTTTGTTGCCATGCTGGTTTTATCGCTGGTTATAAGGTTCTGGCTCTCGCACCGGCAAATCTCTCATATCACGGCACACCGTGCCAGTGTACCGGAAGCATTTGAAGGCAAGATCAATCTCGATGAGCACCAGAAAGCCGCCGATTACACCGTGACAAAAACCCGCTTCGGCCGTCTGCCGATGTTTTACGATGCAGGACTGCTGCTGCTCTGGACCCTGGGCGGCGGACTGGAATGGCTGAACCAGGCTGCAATCGCTTATGAACTAAGCCCGATCATGACGGGTATCGCCGTGATACTGGCTTTTATGCTGGTGTCGTCAATACTGGAACTACCGTTCTCGATTTACAGCACCTTCGTGATCGAAGAGCGTTTTGGTTTCAACCGCACCACGGTAAAAACATTCATAATCGATATCATTAAAGGCAGCGCTCTGGGCTTGATCATTGGCGTTCCCCTGCTGTGGACCATCCTCTGGCTGATGGAAAAATCCGGCGAGCTGTGGTGGGTATATGCCTGGATAGTATGGACCTCATTCAGCCTGTTTATCATGTGGGTATACCCGACAGTGATCGCACCAATCTTCAACAAGTTTGAGCCCCTGAAGGAAGGTGACACCCTGGAGCGCATCAAGCAATTACTGCAGCGTTGCGGCTTCAGCAGCAAAGGCATTTTCGTTATCGATGGTTCAAAACGCTCATCCCATGGTAATGCTTATTTCTCCGGCTTTGGCCGCAATAAACGTATCGTGTTTTTCGACACCCTGCTGAAGATGCTGAACGATGACGAACTTGAAGCTGTACTTGCACACGAACTGGGTCACTTCAAGAAAAAGCACATTGTTAAAGGCATGCTGATATCCATCGCCACATCATTTGCCGGCCTGGCGATTCTTGCATGGTTAATGAAAAATGAATGGTTCTATACCGCACTTGGAATCAGCACACCTGCCACCTACATGGCGCTGCTGCTGTTTGTCCTGGTGCTGCCCGTATTCACCTTTGTACTGCACCCGCTATTGAGCATGTTCTCCAGAAAGAACGAGTTTGAAGCAGACGAATATGCTGCACAGCAGACCAGGGCGTCACATTTGATACAGGCGCTGGTTGGCCTGTACAAAGAGAATGCGAGCACCTTGACCCCTGACCCCCTGTATTCGGCATTCTACGATTCGCACCCCCCCGCCCCGGTCCGCATAGCGCACCTGAAAGCACAAACATAGTAACGGAGATCAATCATGAAGAAAAGAATCATTCAATTCATATCCCTGGCAAGCCTTGTTTGCTGCAGCTCTCTGGCTAACGCAGGCAAGGACACGGAAAAGCAGTTAGCAACCGGTAACAAGCTACATACTGAACACTGTTATAAATGCCATACAGAAGCTGTATATATAAGGGACGACCGCTTCGTTAAATCGATCAATGCCCTGAGTAAACAGGTCGTACGCTGCAAAGACAATCTCGGCATTCCCTGGTTTGACGAAGACACTGATGCTGTTGTGTATTTTCTCAACGAGAAGTACTATAAATTTTAAGCTTCACAATCGAGATCAAACATGAGCATTTTCAGGGACAAACATTGCGAAGCGAAAACTTCACTGTTGACTGAGAATGATATAAACAGCCATTTAAAAGAGATCTCGTCCGAATGGCAGCTAGCAAGCGACAGCAAGTCCATTAGCCGCACCTTCAAGTTCAAAAACTATTTCGACACCATGGCCTTCGTTAATGTCGTCGCCATGGTGGCGCACCAGCAAGACCATCATCCTGAGATGACCGTTACATATAATACCTGTCGCGTTGAATTCAGTACCCACAGTGTCGACGGCTTGTCTATGAACGATTTTATCTGTGCCGCCAAAGTTGACGGCACCCTTAACATTTAACATCTCAGGCATGGCAAAAAGACGCTTAACAAAGCAACAACAACGTCAGATATCCGCCAATAAAAATCTAAATACCGTCCGTGAAAATACCGATACTCATAACGGCACTGTTATCACCCACCATGGTAAGGAACTCATTGTAAGGAACGAAATCGGCGAGACCATAAACTGCCAGCTGCGGCAGAATCTCGGCACCATCGTCTGTGGTGATCACATTGTCTTCGAGTACCTCGATAAACAAAGCGAGCCGAAGACCGCCATCGTCATCGCCTGTGCCGAGCGCGACAACATCCTGCAAAAGTCGGGATTTGGCAGTAAGGCAAAAGCCGTTGCCGCCAACATCGACCAGGTGATCATTGTGTGCTCACTGGTACCCAAACCCAATAGCTACCTGATTGATCGCTACCTTGTAGCTGCAGAAAACCTTCCTGCAAAACCCATCATTGTCATTAACAAGATCGATCTGCTGGACGAAGAAAACGAGCATGTGGTCAATGACATCAACGCCATCTATGACACCATTGGCTACCGCGTACTCGAGACCAGCGCCATTAGAAGCACCGGTCTGGATGAGCTTCAATCCATGCTGGCAGATGCAACCAGCATACTGGTTGGCCTCTCGGGTGTTGGCAAATCTTCGCTGGTCAAAGACCTGCTGCCTGATATCGATATTCGTATTGGTGAAATTTCAGAAGCGTCAAAGGAAGGCAAACACACCACCACGGTTTCAACACTGTACTCGCTACCCACAGGCGGTCACCTGATCGATTCGCCAGGCGTCAGGGATTTCTCACCGATCAATCTTGATAAAGAGCAGATACTGAATGGCTTCATCGAGCTCAAGCCATATCGCGGCAAATGCAAATTCGCCAATTGCAGCCACACCCACGAACCCGGTTGCGCGATAACGGAAGCCGTTGAAGAAGGCAGAGTTAATCCTCAACGGGTGAACAGCTTCCGCAAGATGCTTGAAGATGCGGAAAAGCAGTGAACAGCAGTATACGCTGATACCAGGTGCTAACAATACTATTCATTGTTAGTTGTTCACTGTTAACTGTTTTTTTATCGCCTGCTTCTGAAAAACCCCTGCAACTTCTCCCTGCTTTGTTCTTCCAGTATTCCTTTCGTCACTTCGAATGAATGGTTGTGGCTGAAACTGTTGAGCAAATCGTAGGCACCGCCGAGTGCTCCGGTTTTAGGGTCCGTTGCAGCATAGATTACGCGCTTGACCCTGGCATGCAGCATGGCGCCGACACACATTGGACAAGGCTCAAGCGTTACATACAGCTCTGCATCGAGCAGGCGGTAATTGCCAAGCTTCTGGCCGGCGCCCCGCAGTGCGATGATTTCTGCATGCGCGGTGGGGTCGGAAGAACTGATCGGCTGGTTCCAGCCTTCTGCAATTAACTCGCCATTGAGAACAATAACCGCACCTACCGGAACTTCACCGGCGGCTTCGGCTTTATGCGCAAGTTCAAGCGCATGCTTCATCCAGTACTCATCGTTCATAAACGCATTGAACAGTTAACAGTGAAAAAATATTAAAACTGGCCCCCTCATTACTGTTCACTGTTAGTTGTTCTCTTTTCACTGATTTTTCTATTCCCACTCAATTATCAATAGTCCGCTCAAATCCAATTATGTCGCGGGTTTTTCGATGGTGACAAGTGTCAATACCATGAAAAATACCATGATCAGAAATTGTTGAAGAAAGTTATTACGTAATAATGGGACTGTATACCTAATTTCATGAGTATACCGTTTTTGATGAGGTTAATGAGTATACTGTCGCCAGATACCCGGATACATGTATTTTGCCCTGCGAGCCAGGCCTCGGCTGTTCAAATTCAATTAAATTGAGTCCCGCTTACGCGGGAATGACGTGAAAATAGCACAACAGCAGCTCCGAACACCTTTTTACTCAACCGTCTAGCTATACGATAAAGGGGGCGGCGGGCTTATTGCGTAATCATTGCTGTTAACCGAGGTATACACACGGCCGCCGCCCCCTTCAGTACCCTGTTTACCTAGGCCGCATCCGCCATTGCCCGCTGTACCTGCCATTGCAGCTGTTGTGCAAGGCCCTCGGGTAATTCGAGAACCGCGGCAAGTTGCTCGAGATGCGCCTGCTCGCACGGGTGGTCATGATTAATCACCAGGCACGAGACCAGATAGATCTCGGACCTTTGTTCGATGGTCTCTGCATCTACTGCAAGTTCCTCGACTGTAATCTGCTGCTGCAACAGATCAAAAATTACGCCTTTGACTTCGGTGGATACGTCCATGTCTTCGACTGCATTGAAGATACGTTGCTGTTCAGTCGCATCGATATGGCCGTCCGCTTTTGCCGCGGCAATCATCGCTTTGATCAATTGCAATTGGAAATCTGGCGACTGTGTGTCGGCAGGCATCAAGGCTCCGGTATTCTCCGCCATGATGCTGCCTGTTCCGGACCATGCCGTTGTCTGACTGCCTTTATTGTGTTGCCAGTTGGAATAAGCCTTGTAAGCGAGTCCGCCGAGCAAGGCCGCTCCGCCATAGCCAGCCGCCTTACCGGTGAATTTTCTGGCAGATTTGTTACTCATCAACAGGGCCATGATGCCGCCTGCAGCCGCACCGCCCGCCAGGCCGCCAGGTATTTTGTCGCCCAGCCTGCTCATGGCGTCACCGATTCCCGGCATACTCTTACCAGCAGAAGACCTGGTATCACCCGGGCCAATAAACTGGTTCAACAGGTTTTGTATATTCATGTTTATGTTTTCCTCTGTGTGAGTGTTAGCCGTTGTTGTTATTCTTCTCCATTCATGAAGCCGAGCAGATGCAGCAGGCTGGTGAACAGGTTGAAAATGGAAACATACAGGGTCACGGTGGCCATGATGTAGTTGGTTTCACCGCCGTGGATGATGTTGCTGGTTTCATACAGGATCAGCCCCGCCATCAGCAGCACGAACATGGCTGATACGGCCAGTGATAACGCAGGCATGTCGAACATTACCGCACCCAGGCCGGCAAGGAAGCCAACCAGGATACCCACCATCAGGAAACCGCCCATAAAGCTGAAGTCCTTGCGGCTGACCAGGGCATAACCGGACAGGCCGATGAAAATGACACCGGTACCTGCCATCGCTGTCATCACGATCTGGCCGCCGTTAGCCAGCGCCAGGTAACTATTCAGGATCGGCCCCAGCGTGTAACCCATGAAACCGGTGAGTGCAAATACAAACACCAGCCCGAGGCTGCTGTTACGAAATCTTGCGGTCGCAAACAACAGGCCGAAATAGCCGGCCAGTGTCAGCAGCAGGCCGGGATGCGGCAGGTTGAGCGCCAGCGATACACCGGCCGTCAGCGCGCTGAACAGCAGGGTCATCGATAACAGCAGGTAAGTATTCCGAATCACCCCGTTGGACGACAGCACGCTCGTCTGCGTGCTGCTGGCTGGATGCATGATTTGTATACTCATCTCGTGTCTCCTCGTGAAATGATCATCAGGTCATAAATTCTGTTCGTTCAACAACAGCTGTGGCATGGCACCAGTGAACGAACGGCCGCGTTTGCTGCGTTGCAACCTTGCCAGCTTTCGTGAAACTGCGTGGCTGGCTCGGTCGGCGGCACGGTCAATCGCGGCATACAGGTTCGACTGGGTGTCTGCAATCACAACGTCGGCCTGGCCCGGCAATACGACGTGCAGTTGACAGCATTTGTCGTTACCGCCGCGTGGGCCATTGATGTCAGACAGTCGAACCAGGACGCGTTTGATGCGGTCATAGCGTGTATTCAGGGCATAACCCAGGCGAAGCTCAACATAGTTTTTCAACGCCTCAGTCAACGAGAAATCGCGGGCCTGTATATCAATCTGCATATTCAACTCCTGTGTTTTTCTGGTTATCACGAATCGAGAATAAAATGCTTTAAAAATTAATAAAAGTCGAATATTATTTCTATTAAGTTCGAATAATGCGAAGTATTAAATTACATGATCAATTACAAGCATCTACACTACTTCTGGGTGGTCGCCAAGCAGGGTGGTATCGCCCGTGCCAGCGAGAGACTGCACCTGACGCCACAGACGATCAGCGGCCAGATCAGTTTGCTGGAAGATAGCCTCGGTGAAAAACTGTTCAAAAAAGTCGGGCGCAATCTCGAACTCACCGAAATCGGCCGGATGGTACTGAGCTATGCCGATGAAATCTTTTCACTCGGCATTGAACTCGAGGATGCGATGCACAACCTGCCCTCCGAGCGGCCGATGGTGTTCCGGGTAGGCGTCGCCGAGGTGGTGCCGAAAACGATCGCCTACCGGCTGCTGGCACCGGCGATGGCGCTGCCCGATTCGGTTCGCATCGTGTGCAAGGAAAACAGCATCGACAACCTGCTCGGCGAACTGGCCCTTCATCGGATCGACATGGTGATTTCCGATGGCCCTATTCCGGCCGGTTTGAATGTTCGCGGTTACAATCACGTGCTCGGTGAATGTGGTGTCAGTTTTCTGGCAGTTCCGAAACTGGCCAGATCCCTGCGCAAGCACTTTCCGCAAAGCCTGAATGGCTCACCACTATTACTACCCACTGAAATCAACATGGTGCAGGCTCGATTACTCAAATGGCTGGACGGTTTGCACATTCATCCGCGCATTGTTGGTGAATTCGATGACAGCGCATTGATGAAAGTCTTTGGTCAGGCCGGTGCCGGTATTTTTATCGCCCCGAGTGCGATTGCCGACGAAGTCGCAAAACACTACGGTGTGCAAATCATCGGCAGCACGGAAGAAGTGCGTGAACAGTTTTATGCCATATCCGTCGAACGCAAGATATCGCATCCCGCCGTGGTGGCTATCACCGAAACCGCGCGTGCCTGGCTAAAGTAGAAGCAGTTGAGAAACAGTGTCAGTGTCTGACATCGTGCCTGTTGACAGGGTATGGAAGATCGGACAGATATAACTTTTTACATCTGGGCATAGCAACTCCTTTGCTATTATGGGCGACTGGCTGTTGTGGTTAAGTGATTACAGAGGTCTTATAGAATTTGATCAAAAAATAATCCCTCCGGCACCTTTAATTTATTTGTTGTTAATCAAGTAGAACATGAGACAATCACGTTGTAGTTCCTGTTCTCGGCACCAGATTCACTATGCCAGGTTTCACATCGGCGTAATAGTTGGTTCCCAGCCACGCGGCGATGTTCTTCTTTAAATAAGAGGAACCGGTAACGATTACCTTTTTTTCCCGCATGGCTTTCGTAATACCGATCTCGCCCATCCATACCGAGGTCAGCGTTCTGAGATCGCTCGAAATATTCAGGTCGACTTCATAACCCTGGTCTTTAAGGCATACGTCAACATCGCCTTCCTTTATCACGATCCACCAGTAGCGAAATTTCGAAGTGTAATCCGTAAATTCGAACTTGATGACCGTACGTTCGTTTTCGAAAAAATCGCTGTCCAGGGTTCGATGGATATCCCAGACCAGCATGGATGGATCGAGATCGTCCTTCGATAAATCACTGCGCACCCATCGCTGACCCCAGGTCCCCAGTTGCCAGATAATCTGCACCAGCTCGTCTCCCGCCTTGCTCAGGTGGTAACGTACGTGCCCGCCCTTCTCATTGCGCGTTATCACACCCGCACGCTCAAGTGACCTGAGCCGGGTTGACAACAACGAGGGCGACATCAACGGCAAGCCCCTGCGTATACCGTTAAAGGTTTCACTGCCGGCGCCCAGCTCGCGGAGCACGAGGTTGGTCCAGCGCTCGCCCAGTACTTCGGACGCCTTGGCGATCGGGCAGAATTGTCCATAGCCTTTCATAAGCACACCCTCCTTCATTCTTTATATGCCAAGCATATGCAATATCCCGAGCCCAATCCAGTACATTTTTTGTACCTGATTTACCGTCGAGGCGGACATACACTGGCTTGAGCATCACGAGTTCAGTCTGGATACATAAGGATTCAGACCGAACAAAACCAGTACATATATTGTACTGGATAGATTTCAACCGTCATCCCATTATTAAACCGTGGTAACCAACAACACAGACGAGGAGAAATACGATGGCCTTATTACCTGAAAAAATTCGATACAAGTTGTTCGACAGTTTGTCCCTCAAAACCATGCGTTACGTGGATGCCGTTTCCAGCAAAGACGCAGGCCCGCTGGTCAGGGAGATCTACGACCAGATCGCCGAGGACTTTTTTATCAACGGATCACTTACCAGTCGTTCGAAAGCCCCCGGTACACTGGCAGCCATCTGGATGCTCGGCCGCGAAGCAATACTGGTTGGCGACAGGATCGATCGCACCACCAAGGAAGCCATGGCCGCCACCGTGTCGTCCATCAATGACTGCCCGTATTGCGGCGACATGCTGGTCAGCCTGGTACACGCAGGCGACCGTGCCGATGATGCCAAACAGATCCTCAACGATGAGGAAGACATGATCGACGACCCGGTCCTGCGCCAACGCCTGCAGTGGGTCCGTTCGGTGGCCACGCCAGGCAGAACTCCGCCGACTTCAGTGCCGTTCACGAACGAACAGCTGCCCGAAGCCATCAGCACCATCATGGCTATGAACGATATCAATCGTTTCAGTCACATCGTCATGGACGGCTCGCCCGTGAATGCACCATTCGGCCTGCAGGGTATCAAGCAATTCGCACTCGGCATCTTCGGCAATGAGTTGCGCACCACCCATGTACGGCCCCTGGTGCCGGGCCGCAGCCTGCACCTGACACCGTCGGCCGAAGTGCCGGATGACATGCACTGGGCAAGCCGCAATCCCCGCATCTCAAGGGCCCTGGCACAGTGGGCGGCAACGGTCGAGAACGAAGCCAGCGGCGTAGTGCCGGCCGGTGTTCAGGATTTCGTGCACCACAACCTGCAGCAATGGCGCTTCGAGCCCATGCCGATGAGCCGCAGCTGGGTCGAACAGGAACTGGGTGATCTGGAAGGTGAAGCACGCAGCATCGCAAAACTGGCCTTGCTGCTGGCCAAGGCTGCCTACCAGGTCGACGAAAAACTGGTCACCGAGATCATGGGGCCCGATGCCGACCAGGAGCGCTTCATTCGCGTTCTTGCATGGTGCTCCTTTACCGCATCGCGCTATGTCGGCAGCCATATAGCTGACCAGGTCAGGCAAGCGCAGCACAGTTCAAGAATCGCTGCATGAACCTGGCAACGAAAGGGTCGGAAACACCCCGGTGCTTTCATCACCGCCAGCTGCTTCCGACCCTTTCCAGCTAAAACCGTATCACACAGATACAGGAGGCGAATCATGAAAACCACCTCTTCCCTGACAGCCCGCATCATTCGAACCCGCTTGACCATGCTGGCTGCCTTCCTCTGCATGCTTATCGCATTGCCTGTGCATGCTGACGAAGTGCAATGCGAGCTCATAACGAACAGCCAGATCGACCCGGGCATTATCGCCCGCATGCTGGAAGCAGCAGATGAAGGTTATTTTTACAGGGTCGACACGGATCGCTCCAACATCGGATTCCAGGTTGAACACTTCCCCTTCAGCACGGTGGAGGGCGCGTTCAATCGATTCGATGGCGGCCTGACTTTACCTGAAGGCAACAATCCATCGAGACAG
>CALLCZ010000144.1 GCA_937998645.1 uncultured Gammaproteobacteria bacterium | reverse complement strand
AATATTCTACAGATCTGGCACTCGGACTCCTGTCCTCATTTAGCTTCAGCAGATCCCGGCCCGGCGTCCTGCCGGTCGTTCGTCGAACTGCGAATGTCCACTGGACATTCGGTTCCTCCTCACCCAAAGAGCCACAGATGCAAATATTTGTCGCCAGCGTTCAGAACAACGCCAGATATAAGGCGGGGGATTTTAGGGGTTGAGCACTTTTAAAGCAACCAGTTAACGGCACTTTCGCCAATATTTCCGCTATTGGACCAGGATGTCATATTTAGCTGCAAGTGCGACTCAGTCTTTGCGCTGAATTTTCCAGGTGATCATCGAAAATCTGTTGTGGAATTTTATTGCCTGACTTGATTCGGTAATCCAGCCAGTAAATGGTATAGGTACGGAAAACGGGTTCGACAATTACATCAAAACCGAGTTTACGTACCCGGTCAGCATGGCTGTATGCCCTTCGCTTGCTGCTGAAATAGCCCAGTGAAATACCATTTTTGTTCGGCCCATCAGTGATAATGAAATAATCCCTGATATTATTGCTGACCAGTTCCTTGATCAATGCCTTGGCCTCCTGCTTGCTGCCAACAGGCTTGAGAAACACCCGGAACATGGATTGCTCCTGCTCTTCCCTGCTTCTGAATGACGCCTCAACCACATAGTCCTTGATCTCACGCGTAACCAGCCTGAGTGTCTGCATCTCACTGAAAGGACCCAGTGTATAGCAAAGATCGACAGCGGGCCTTTCTTCAGACGAGACTTCAGGCCTGTCTGCAGGCGCTTCCGGTTGTGCAGGGCCCTGGTTTTCAGCCATCGTCTCTATATCAGCACTGACATCAGCGGCCACTGCCGCCTGTGTTGGCATTGCCCGCACCTGTCCGGCATCCGCCTGTTGCAGCTGCGTTGAATCGTCTTCCGATGGCTTGACCTGGGCCTGTTGCGTGTCTGGCGCAGTATCCGGTTGTGCAATATCCTCTTTTTCTGCCTTCCCGGGTTCCAGTTCATGCAGCAGCACTATTCGCTCCACACCTGCCGGCAGTGCTGTTGTATGCACGGCCTTGGGGCGTTCACGTTCGAGCTCCCACGCAAGGTAGCCAATATTGAGCACCAGCAGCAGCAAAAATAACCAGCGCATTGCTCAGTTCCCGGCAAGCGGGATCTCGGCCGCCGCGTATAATCCTTTCATCACGAGATCGGGTTCATGCAACATTCGAGGTATACCGGGTAAAGACATTATCTGCTCCGACATTCCGCCGGTTATTATTATTTTCATATTGTCACCGAGACATTGCCCGGCTGACGAACATATCTCAATCAATGCTGCTTGCAGCATGTGTAGTGTACCACTGCTAACCGCATCTGCCGTGTTATTGGCAAAAGCGACGGGTTCGCCATCTACCTGATGAATTCCCGCGGCACCTTTGAGCAAAGCTTCACGCATCATTTGCAGACCGGGCAATATGCGTCCGCCATGATGCACGCCCCTGGCATCCAGCAAATCAACGGTAATAGCCGTGCCCGCATCGATGATGCATACAGCAGCATCATCATAGAGCGCGTGCGCGCCCAGTAATGCCGCCCAGCGATCGACACCATACTGCCCGGGATCGGCATAGGCATTGATGACGCCACCCCGTTTCGCCGTGCTGCGTAAAAACTCGGGCACAATTGACCAGTGCTGCTGCATCCAGTTGCTTAATGCGTGTTCGACAGACTCGCCAGCAACGCAGGAAACCATGACGCGCTTCTCCGCTTGCATATCATTCCACTTAATGAATACTTTTTCCGGCTCCTGTTTCGAATACTCGCAGGAGCCGGTTTGAACGATGCGCGCATCATTCCACACGGCCCATTTTACATACGTATTACCGATATCAATCGTCAGCATAAAACCTGCCTCAAGCTGATATCCGCACTGTTAAAAATGCGTTCATTGCCATTCACAAGCACTCGCAGCTCACCCCTTTCATTCACACCCAGCACTGTCCCCGTTAACCGATCGCCGTTAACAAGATGCACGCCAACCTCCCTGCCATTCAATGCATCCAGTTCCGCCTTGATATCCGGTAATATTGCGATGGCTTTCTGCTGATACAAACGGCACATGCTGACTGCCTCTTTAAGCAGAATCGCAAGCAGCCTGTTTCGATCAGCTGGCATAGCGCAATTTGAATGTGCAACATCCGTCCAGCGCATATCGGATTCCGGCGTTATATTATCCGGCATGCGAAAATTAAGACCTGTACCGATCACAACGTTACAACTGTCTGCGCGCACGTCGCTGGTTTCAATCAGTATACCCGCGATCTTTTTATCCCCTATCAGTACGTCATTCGGCCACTTCAGCCATGCATTGTTTATCCCGATTTTTTCCAGTGCCTTTTTCACAGCGACGCCCTGCACCAGAGACAGCGCGCACAGCTTGTCGACGGGTAACTCGAAATGCCAGGCAAGACTGTAATAGATGTTTGCTGAAGGCGGCGACAGCCAGTGCCTGCCCCTGCGCCCACGCCCCTTGCTTTGATGATCTGCGATACACACAAAAGCAGGCTCCCTGCCCTGCCTGAGCTCTGCGAGTGACCAGTCATTAGTCGAGTCGATCGAATCAAACAGATGAACACCGCCCGGAAACAAACCTTCCTCGACCAGTTGCAACACAATCTCTTTGTTTAATTCATTCGCCATAGCAATTATCGAGGCTTATAACACATACACCGGTATAAGATATATAAACCCGCATATTACCCAAACACCGATGCCAATCATATTCGATGCAACGCAAAGGACACGAACACACAAAGAATTTGTTTACTATCCGTTTTTGTGCAATATGCGGGTTAGCATGAAAAAGCATGATGAATTTGTCGAGTATTTGCTGGAACTGATGCAGCCACTGGGGCCGGTATCGGCAAAAGCGATGTTCGGCGGTTACGGAATTTACATCGATGAACTGATGTTTGCCCTGGTTGCCGATGATGTGCTTTATTTCAAGACCGATGCCACAAACCGGTCCGACTTTGAACAACGCGGTCTGCAGCCTTTCAGCTACCAGCGCAATGGCAAAACATACAACATGTCATACAGCGAAGCACCTGCTGAAGTCCTCGATGATGCCGATGCCATGCAATTATGGGCAAACAGGGCGATCGAGGCCGCGCTGAAAAACAGAAAACCCGGTAACAGAAAACCATAGACAGAAACAGGCCCAAACACAGAACAGGCAAACAATGAGCAAATATCTGCACGCACCACTGGCGAACAAGCGCATGCCTCGCGGTATTCCCTACATTATTGGCAATGAAGCCGCCGAACGCTTCAGCTTCTATGGTATGCGGGCGATCCTGGTGGTATTCATGACTCAATACCTGATGGACGCGGGCGGCGATGTTGATGTTATGGCAGCCGATGAAGCCAAGGGCTGGTACCACCTGTTTGTATCTGCTGTCTATCTCACGCCATTGCTGGGCGCGCTGCTGTCGGATGGCCTGCTGGGAAAATATCGCACCATTATTCTGCTGTCTGTTGTCTATACCCTGGGGCATTTTGCGCTGGCACTGGACGATACCCGCATTGGACTCGCAATCGGGCTGGGGCTGATCGCAATTGGCGCCGGCGGCATCAAGCCTTGCGTATCCGCACACGTAGGCGACCAGTTCGGCGCCACCAACTGCCACCTGTTGCCACGCGTGTTCGGCTGGTTTTATTTCTCGATCAATCTTGGCGCCTTTGTTTCATCCCTGCTGACCCCCTGGCTGCTGAAAAACTACGGCGCCCCGGTTGCATTCGCCGTCCCCGGGATACTGATGCTGCTTGCAACGCTGACTTTCCGCGCCGGCCGCTATAAATTTGTACACATCCGACCCGGCGGCATGCACTTTATTCGCGACACCTTCAGCAAAGACGGCATCAATGCAATCGCCAAACTCAGCATCCTGTATTTGTTCGTCGCCATGTTCTGGGCACTGTTCGACCAGACCGGTTCTGCCTGGGTGCTGCAGGCACAAAACATGGAGCGGAATATTGCCGGCATGGAACTGCTGCCCTCACAAATACAGGCTGCCAACCCCCTGCTGGTGATGCTGCTGATACCCGTTTTCTCCTACCTGGTATATCCGCAGCTGAATAAATTATTCACGCTTACACCACTGCGAAAAATCGCCATTGGCATGTTTATCACCGTGGTCGCATTTACCATTGCATCACTGGCCCAGCAGAGAATCGACCAGGGCGGTACGCCACATATCAGCTGGCAGTTGCTGGCGTATGTGGTACTGACATCCGCCGAAGTCATGATTTCGATCACCTGCCTGGAGTTTTCCTACACCCAGGCACCTGCAAGAATGAAGTCATTCATCATGGCCTTTTTCATGATGTCTATTGCTGCCGGCAACCTGTTCACCAGTGCGGTGAATTTTTTCATCCAGAATCCGGACGGCAGCAGCAAACTCGAAGGCGCAGACTATTACTGGTTTTTTACCCTGATGATGCTGGCAACCTCGCTGCTGTTTTTGCTGGTAGTGAAGTTCTATCGCGAAAAAACCTATATTCATCACGAGTATTGTGCTGATGCTGCTGAGCCTGATGATGTAGAATACCGCGCCATATGAAACCAGCAGACAACACAATAATGGACGAAAAAGAAAGCGTTCAAACCAACTTTATTCGCAACATCATCGATGCCGACCTGGCTTCGGGAAAACATACCTCCGTGGTCACCCGCTTCCCGCCAGAACCCAACGGTTATCTGCACATCGGGCATGCCAAGTCGATCTGCCTGAACTTCGGCATCGCCAGGGATTACAAAGGAAAATGCAACCTGCGTTTTGATGACACCAATCCCGACAAGGAAGAAGAAGAGTATATGCATTCCATCATGGAGGACGTCAGGTGGCTGGGCTTTGAATGGAACGTAGAAAGACACGCCTCGGACTACTTCGAACATCTCTATATGTTTGCCGTCAAGTTGATACTGAACGGCAAGGCCTATGTCGATTCTCAAAGCGCTGAAGATATTCGCAATACACGCGGCACGCTGAAAGAACCCGGTAAGGAAAGCCCTTACCGTAACCGTGATGTCGAGGAAAACCTGGGTATGTTCCAGCGCATGAAAGAAGGCGAATTTGCCGACGGCGAGCACGTATTGCGCGCCAAAATCGACATGTCCTCACCCAATATGAACATGCGCGACCCTGTGCTGTACCGTATCAAGCGCACCCACCATCACCGTACCGGTGACGACTGGGTGATCTACCCGATGTACGATTTCACCCACTGCCTGTCAGATGCACTGGAAGGCATCACGCATTCGATCTGCACGCTCGAATTTGAAGACCACCGACCGCTTTATGACTGGGTGCTTGATGAAGCCGACGCGCCCTGCCATCCGCAGCAGATCGAATTTGCCCGCCTGCAACTCAAGTATACGGTGACCAGCAAACGCAAGCTGCACCAGCTTGTGCACGATAAGCACGTTGACGGCTGGGACGACCCGCGCATGCCCACCATATCAGGCTTGCGCCGCCGTGGTTTTACCCCGGCATCGATTCGCGACTTCTGTGACCGCATCGGCGTTACCAAGAAAGACAGTTTTATCGAAATGGCCGTACTGGAAAACACTGCCCGCGAAGACATGAACGAGCACGCTATGCGTGTCATGGCGGTACTGAATCCGCTGAAAGTCACCATTGAAAACTACCCGGATGGCCAGGTTGAGGAAATGGTTGCACAAAACCACCCGCAACAACCTGACAGGGGCACCCGCACGGTACCATTCTCGAAAGTCATCTATGTAGAACGTGATGACTTCATGGAAGACGCGCCGAAGAAATTCTTCCGCTTGTCCGTCGGCCGTGAAGTACGTTTACGTTATGCCTACTATATAACCTGCACCAACGTTATCAAGGATGAAAACGGCGAAGTCATCGAATTGATCTGCAGCTATGATCCTGCAACAAAAGGCGGTGATTCACCCGATGGCCGTAAAGTAAAAGGTACGATTCACTGGGTATCTGCTGAGCACGCCGTCGATGCAACAGTCAACCTGTATGATCGCCTGTTCACGCACCCGAATCCCGCAGGTGAAGATAACTTTATCGAACTCATGAATCCCGATTCACTGCAGTCGCTGACTCAGTGCAAACTTGAACCGTCACTACAGGAAGCCACTACGCAAATGCATTACCAGTTCGAACGCACGGGTTACTTTGTTCTGGACAAGTATTCAAAACCGGGGGAACACGTATTCAACCGCACAGTCACCCTGCGCGACACCTGGGCCAAGATCGATAAACAAAACGCATAAATTTGTTCAAGTTTAATACTTATTTCTCAACGCAAAGGCGCGAAGACGCAAAGTCCGCAAAGAAATCCATTTGTTAAGTACGCAGGGTGCGCAGTGCGCACCACCAGTTGATTTCAAGCCTCATGCTGTGCACGTTGCACTCTGCATAACATATTAATTTCCAGAATTTTAATTGTTGTACCAATAAAAAATCTTTGCGTCCTTTGCGTCTTCGCGCCTTTGCGTTAAAAATCTTTTGTTTTTTTACACTTTGACCATATGCGTGCTAGTTCTCCACACCCCAGTCGATTGTTGAACCTGGCGGCTTCCCGCCGGGTTCGGTTTTCAGGTAAACGTTGAAGCTTCCTGTTCGCTGCGACCCTGCCAGGAAGAGCGTGAGCCTGCCCTGAATTTGATAATCGTCATTACCGAGCTCCAGACCGGTATAGTTAATATCAGTATTCCAGTAACCTTCATTATCATAGCGTTTTGAAAGACTTGCTGATTGATCATGCAGCTTGATGACTTCTTTTGTTGCTGTACTGGTTAAAGTCAACCTGCTAATGCCTATACGCACAACCTCCCTTACTTTAGATCGGTATTGAACCAACAGGGAATCCCGTGTCTGGTTATCTGGAACAACAATCCTCAATTCCCCCTTGTAGACCTGTATAGTAGCCGTATCAGCCTGCACAGCTAATGCAAAAAACAGCACGGTCAACACCAGCAGATTAACAGCCATACTTCTTGAGATATTCATTTTGACCTTCCAAAGTATGTGTTGAACACCCGAACTGACCTGTCAGCTTATAGTGACTGCATCAATATGGATTATCAATTATTATTTTAACAATCGAGGCCAAAGCATCCAGCTACAAATAACTGTACGCCAATATCAATCAGGACCTTCACCGCACCAGGCCTTAACGTTGTAGCAGCAACACCCTGATTGCTGCTTCGAGTTTTACTTTATCCCTGTCATTAAATCCGAGATGCGATGCCTGGATGCTTCCATCCCTGCCGATGAGATAACCCCCCGGCATACCACGCAGCTTGTATTTTTCTGCCGATTCTCCAGACGCATCGAATGCCACAATAAAATTAAGCTTCATCGTGTCGAGAAATTTATCCGCCAGTGCTCTTTCCTTATCCAGGTTTATAGCAACGACCTCAAGCCCATCGCTGCCGTATTTTTCTTTCATTTCAGCCATCCACGGAAATGAATCGCGGCATGGATCGCACCAGGATGCCCAGAAGTCCAGGTAAACCACCTTGCCTTCAAGCTGAGCAAGATCCATCTCACCATCAACTGTCGGCAGGTGAATTGCAGGTGCCTTGTTGGCTGTAGCAACTGTGGTGATAAATAACAGTGACATCCACAAAGCAACTGGAAACAGGGAAAGTCGCTTCATATTCAACTTACTCAAGACAGGCAGGAATAATGCGTATCAATGACACAATTTAGACGGGGCAGTCAATGAACATTAAGTTCAAGCTATTATTTTGCTCATATGACATCTGTTATATAAAAACTTTACAGTGATCTGTATATAGTTTTTGAAACATTGAGCCACCGGGTTACTCAGCGTATGGACCAGAAACATGCAAGTCCGAACAACAACAGAATGATCAGGTAATCTTGATCCTGGCAAATTTTCTTTTGCCAACCTGAAACACGGCTTCAGTTCCCGATGCAATCCTGAGTGACTTGTCCGATACCTTGTCACCATCGATCTTTACGGCGCCCTGCTGGATCATACGCATGGCTTCAGATGTGCTGCCGCAAAGGCCAGCATCTTTCAGCAGGTTTGCAATGGGGTAGCCATCCTCCCCTGCTTGAAAAGCATGCTCAGGGATATCATCTGGAATCGCACCTTTGGCAAATTGCGCGATAAAACCTTCACGCGCCTTCGATGCCGCTTCAAGCGAATGAAAACGCGTAATGATTTCTTCGGCCAGCAGAAACTTGATATCACGCGGGTTCTTGCCGGATTCAATCTCCTGCTGGAAACTTTCGATTTCCACCATCGGACGAAAACTCAGCAGTTCGAAGTAGCGCCACATCAGCTCATCGGAAATCGACATGATTTTTCCGAACATATCTTTTGGCTCATCAGCGATGCCGATGTAATTGTTGAGTGACTTCGACATCTTCTGCACACCATCCAGCCCTTCGAGAATCGGCATGGTGAGAACAACCTGCGGCTTCTGCCCGTGCTGTTCCTGCAGCTGGCGTCCCATCAACAGGTTGAATTTCTGGTCGGTACCGCCCAGCTCGACATCGGCTTCAAGCTCGACCGAATCATAACCCTGTATCAATGGGTAGAGGAATTCATGGATCGCAATGGCCTGGCCGCTGCTGTAACGCTTGCTGAAGTCATCGCGTTCGAGCATGCGCGCAACCGTGCTGCTCGCTGCCAGCTTGATCATATCGGCGCTGTTCTTGTTGCTCATCCATTCGGAATTGAACACAACCTTGGTCTTTTCACGATCCAGGATTTTGAAAATCTGTTCCTGGTAGGTTCTGGCATTCTCGTGCACTTCAGCCTGCGTGAGCGGTGGCCGGGTTGCGCTCTTGCCGGTCGGATCGCCGATCATGCCGGTGAAGTCACCAATCAGGAACAGCACCTCGTGACCCAGGTCCTGGAACTGCTTGAGCTTGTTGATCAGTACCGTGTGACCAAGATGCAGGTCGGGCGCGGTCGGATCAAACCCGGCCTTGATTCTCAGCGGATGCCCCTGCTTCAGCTTCTCAACAAGCTCTTCTTCGACAAGTATTTCGTCGGCGCCTCGGCGGATAATATTTAATTGCTCATCAATGGCCGTCATCACTGGTTCCCGGTGCAAAAGGCGTATAAGATACCTTCCGACTGGAATAATCACAAGGAACAGTTGTCTGCCGCATAAATGCCGTGCAGAAATGTTTGGAATATATCCGTAATTCGTTGACCCGGGGTCAATTACTGACTACATTCTTATAATAAAAATAAATATTTATTGCGCTATGGCATTGATTAATAAAGATTTCCGATTCAGGGAGAAACGCGAACGTCATTCCTTCCTACGCTGGGCAGTGTTTGCCACTGCAAGTGTGGTTCTGGGCGTGGTCATCGCCAAAACTTCATCTAACGCCCTGACCCCGGACACCCTGCCCACATTCACAGAAGTCCAACCGTCCCAGGATGAAATCGCACGTCTCAGCTTCGAACTGACACTGCCCGAGCTGCAGGCGAAACAGAAGATTCTTGATGAACTGAATCATGAATCGATCAAGCAATGGCAGGAACTCACGGTTAAATCAGGCGACAGTCTTTCCAAACTGTTCAAACGCGCCAAGCTCAAGCCACAGCAACTCGATGAGGTGATGAAATCCGGGGAAGCTGCGAAAAAACTCACCAAGATTTTCCCCAAAGATACTATTCGTTTACTCACGGATGACCAGAGTAAATTACTGGCATTACGCTACGAAATTGACCCTGAAACTTATATCATGGTCGAGCGTGAGGACGAAAAACTGATCGCCAGAGAACACAAACACGTTATCGAAACACGTGTGGCCCATGCCGAAGGCACCATAGATTCTTCCCTGTTCCTCGCCGCCAACGAAGCCAATATATCTGAAAACGTCATTATGGAACTGGCCGGCATCTTCGGCTGGGACATCGATTTCGCGCTGGATATCCGCAAGGGCGACAGCTTCAAGCTGCTATACGAAGAAATCTACCGCAATGGTGAAAAGATAAAGGACGGCGAAATCCTGGCTGCCGAATTCGTTAACGACGGTGATATCTATCGCGCTGTCAGGTACACCAACCCGGAAACCAACAACACTGAATATTACACGCCCGAAGGCAAGAGCATGCGCAAGGAATTCCTGCGCACACCGGTAAACTTCGCGCGCATCAGCTCTCGCTTTACCACCAAGCGTTACCACCCGGTACTGAAAAAATGGCGTTCGCACAAGGGTGTGGACTACGCCGCCAAAACCGGTACGCCGATTCGCGCCTCCGGCGATGGCAAGGTCACCTTCAAAGGTAAAAAAGGCGGTTATGGTCGTGTCGTGATAATTCAGCACGGCAGCAAGTACAACACCCTGTACGCGCACATGAACAGCTACAACAAGAAAATCCGCGTGGGCAAGAAGGTCAAACAGGGCCAGACCATCGGCTATGTTGGCAAATCCGGTCTGGCTACCGGGCCGCACCTGCACTACGAATTCCGCGTCAACGGCGTGCACCGCAACCCGCAGACCGTAAAGCTGCCAAGCTCGGGCCCCGTACCCAAGCGTTACATGGCCGATTTCGAACTGACCACAACACCTGTGCTTGCCCAGCTTGACCTGTTGACCCGCGATACCCAGCTCGCTTTAGCCGAGACTGAATGACAGCACTCTATGTCGGCCTGATGTCAGGCACCAGCATGGATGGCATCGATGCAGCACTGGTTGACTGCTTCACGCAAA
>CALLCZ010000143.1 GCA_937998645.1 uncultured Gammaproteobacteria bacterium | reverse complement strand
GTTAATGGTATTAACATGTGCAGCACGGTTGATATTTACCATAATGTGCTCGGCAATATCATTGACGGTGTCTTTTACCCATCCGGGCCTGTGTGAGTCATCATATTCCTGTATAAGCCAGTTCGGGTTATGGTTATCCAGATGGTGTGTGAGCATGACCGGCGTACCAAAGCTCGTATAAACCTGTCCAAAATTACCCTTGATGCCCAGTATTGAGCGTATTGATGTAAATAATGATTCCGCTTTTTTGTCATGGCCGGACAACTCGGCAAGATAGGCCTTGCCTTCGATCATTTTTTCATAACCGACGTATACAGGTATGAATGCTACCGGGCGTTTACGGTATTTGAGAAAAGCGCGTACAGTCATGGCGAGCATGCCCGGCCTGGGTTTTAACAGTCTCCCGGTGCGGCTGCGGCCGCCTTCAACGAAGTACTCGACTGGCGTGCCCATCGATATCAGTTTTGCCAGGTACTCGAACATAACCGTTGAATACAGCTCGTTACCTTTAAAGCTGCGCCGTATAAAGAATGCGCCACCGCCGCGAAGAACCGGGCCGATAATCGGCATGTTAAGGTTTTTGCCGGCTGCAATATGCGGAATAGACAATCCCTGGTAGTGGATAACGTATGACAGCAGCAGGTAATCAACGTGGCTCCTGTGGCAGGGCACATAAACCAGCTCATGAGTGAGCGCCAGTTTACGCAGCTGATCGGCATGATATACCTTTATTCCCGAATAAAATTTATTCCAGAAGGATGTAAGGCCCATCTGCATGAGTCGAATCGTAATACTGGTGCGATCAGCCACGATCTCATAAAGATATTTTCTTGCCTGCAGGGCGGCTTTATATGGTGATTTGTTTTCTTCAATACTTCTTTTTCGAATTGCATCCTGAACATCGGGAACAAGAAGCAGATCTCGTACCAGGGTGCGGCGATGTGATGTGTCGGGGCCCAGTGTTGCCGTTTTGACCTGAAATAACCTGTCCGATAGTACTCGCTGGATATTGTCGATGTTTTCATCATTATCAAGTCGGTCCACTAACAGGCTGCGGAAACTGATAACTTCCGAGAACTGCACCAGTGTGTCCCTGCCATGAATGAGTATTCTGAAAAACTGGCGGATACGCCCGGCGATTTCCCATGAGTGTGCAAACAGTACAGTGACCGCGTGTTTTTGCTTGGCGACAGGCCTGCCCCAGAAAATAGAGACGGGAACAAATTGTATATCGAGGTCAGGGTTTTCCAGCAATGTCTCCAGAATGCCCCTGATCATGCGCGAGCGCTTGGGCTGGTTTTGCAACCAGGCCTTGAATGGCTGGCGGGGCGCAATCGTATATACAGCGTGCCAGTTACGCAGTTCCGGCGTTGGCAGTCGTAGCAGGGGAGAAGTCAGACCCAGTTCAGCGCATTCATTTTCGAGTACCAGCAGGCTGGACCAGGCGCGGGATTCCAGTACATAAATAACCGGCTTCTCCGGATCAAGTTTTAACTGTTCTATGCTGGTTGGAACAACGTCGACTTTTGCCCACAGGTAAAGCAGCTTCCTGCCAATATAATTGAGTGGGTGGATCCTGCTCATGCGAGGACAGGCATGTTTTACGCGGCCCTGTATGTCATTAGTGGAACAAAAAACCCGGCCGCAAAATCTACAGCATCACTCAAATTAAATATTTCACGGTTTTCAGCGTCTTTCGCCAGCCATTGATCAGCAACCTGTTTTCCTTTAAGAAATATCATTTCAGTACACAGGCTGGTAGCGCAGCAGTTGTTTGCAGCAGAGTTCCAGCTGAGGCCGAAATAGACATCCTTGTTATCATCAGAATTAATAATCTCACGATTACGCTGCTGAATACTGACGGGCTCTCCAGTAACATGGCAGATGGAGTTTATCGTCGTTTGCTTGCCAAACATCGGGCTGACCGCGAGTGCATCTAGTGCGCACATGCTGTGCACCTTGTGGCCATTGACAGTGACCTCATGTTCGCGCTGTTCCATGGTAAATGGATAGGCACCTATGGGCTCGCCATCGTCATCGAATACAACCATGTCATTATCCTTGAGCACTTTGATGGTCTCATCGATATTTTCAACTTGCCGGGCGATCGCGTGTTTGTTCAGAGAGGCACCCTGCTCGGCATAACTGCGAAGGATGTTCTGGTACACATCGGCCAGATCCTTGTTCAGGCTCTGCAGATTCCTTGATAATGGCAGAATTTTATTCAAACGATCAACTGCATTAATAACTTTAGTGTTCATGATGAATTTTCCTTAAAGTCCTGTACCAGTACCCATGGTTTCACTACAACAGCCCAGACAGTTGCATCAGTATCAATCCAGTATCTTGCCTGATCATCTGAAACATGTGCAAGCTTGCCGTGGTTCATCCACTGCCGGATCGCGTCGCTGTTGTCATTGGATATTTGCACAGCGGCATCGATAAGATCCAGATCAGGAGAAACATATATGGCTTTACCGGCTGCGAAGAATCGCTGCAGCTCTGTCCATGCGATCGTTGCTGTTTCCGAATGTATCTCTTCTTTTAATAGTGCCTGCAGCCCTTCTGTATCTCTATCTTTCATAGTAATGGCGAAGAATTACGGAATGAAAATATTATTGTACAGAAATTGTGCTGGGTATTGGCTGCTTATGCTTGTAACTCTGGTGGTGTGAGGCTGAAGCCAGGCCTGGCCCAAATTGCACAAGGGCTAGTAACGAACCGCCGGTGTCTCGATGCTGAGACCATTGGAGCGGGACATTACATAGAGGCCCAGTAGTTTGATTTCCTCGGAATCCGCATCAAAAGGTTCTGCACGCATTAAGGTCAGGCACTGCTGTATGCGTTGATGCAGATTTGTGATTTCCCCGATGTCCAGCCTGTAGGCGGGGAAGCCATTGCCCTGTCCCTGGCTGATTTTTTGTCCGCGTATCATTTGACCGGGGTATAGGGAATGGCAATGGGAGCATGACATGTCTATCAGGCCAAAACGCGTTTGATAGATTTTTTCACCTTTATCGATTAACGTGGCCATTGGTCCATCGACCTGGACATTGACGGCTTCGCCATGCGCCCTGTTGCGAACAAAGGTTTCAAGCGCGACAAGGTCAGGGTGGTTGGTCGGCAAAGCTCTGCTGCCGATATTATTTCGGCAATAGCTGATGCTTTTCTGTAGTGTGACGATTCCACCCCTGTTCTCGTCGTATACGGGATAGCGCGCAATACTTTGTGGATTCATTTTCTGAGCATCCGCCCCATGGCAGTCAGAGCAGGCTTTGCCGGTGCTGTCCTGTTTTTCATTGAACAGTTCCAGTCCCCGCTCAACAGAAAGCATGCCCGGATTTTCAAAGTCATCATCCTGCATGGCGCGCGTTGCCGGTTTAATGTACTCATAACCGGACTTTGCTTCTTCGGCGAGTAACGGGCATGTGGTAATTGCTAGCAATAGACCCGACAACAAAATGAAAGATCGTTTAATCACGATCATTTGAGCGTTACCAGGTAGGCGATAACATCTTCAACCTGCTGGGCAGTGAGAAATGTTTTACCGCGATAGGGTTTACCTGGCCTGTTAATCAGGCGTGGATCACGATAAAAGCCCGGCATGATCGACATGGGGTTGATATTGCGTGTGTCGACAATGCGTACACGGATCTGGGCTTCGGTGTAGCGTGAAGCGATACCCTGCAGTGGCGGTCCGATCGTTCCGTAAGCTTCGATGCCGGGAATGGGTAGTTGATGACAGGCAAGGCAGTTACCCAGGTTGCTGTCAGAGACGATTTGTTTACCGCGCAGGGCATCACCGTCTAGACCACACAAGGGCTCTTCGATAGCATAATCCTTCACTTCCCAACTGCAGTAGTTGTCCGGGAGTGCGACAGCATTCTCAGTCATGCCTGTTACAGGCGCAAGTGCAACAAGCAGAAGTATGAATTGGCCGGCTCTGAGGGACATTTACCTGATTATAAACACTTGGTCGTATTATGTAATGTTACTGGTTATTACAGATATTACTCGAGTATTTTAACTACAGTGAATGCGCCCCTGATATCGCCTTTGCTGAAGCCGGTTGCCTGGTCGTCCGGGTACAACTTTTCAAGTTGAGCTGAGAGCTTTTCGGGAATCTGTTTACCGTGGCATGTCAGGCAGACATCATCGGTTGGAATCGCTTTCATATAGCGGAACACCCTGTTGCCGTTATGTTGCACGATTTCCGAGTACTCCATCGTTTTCAACGCTTCGCCTTCAGCTTTGCGGTGTTCGAACTGCTCCAGTACAGACAGTTCCCAGGGATCAGGCGCATTCAGCGGGTTTCTGGTTTTCAGCGATGTGCGGGCGACTTCCATGCCTTTCTCGTCCGAGACCTTTTGCGCCAGTTTCGGCGCCTGTACGTTACATACTGATATAGCTTTAGAAGGACCTTCTGACTTCATAGCTGACTGCAAGGTGGCTTTAAGCTCAGTTCCCAGCGCTTTAATTGCGCCGCGGGTTTCATTGACCAGTTGCTGATTGTCAGTGGCGTGAATATTGAACGAGGTCAGGAGTCCACAGAGGATAAACAGCTTGTGTTTTTTCATAGTTATGCCCAAGTTAATTACAGCGGGTATTTTACATTGATTAAGTATTTCAGTAACCACTGGCCGCTAAAGCCATGATGTAATGGTTCGCCTTTACTATAAATTGCCGGGCCAGTGTGCAACACCGATTAACATGAATTCAACACCCAGCATGCCACAGAGTAGTGTGACGATGGCGAGCACAATCTCGAAACTGTTTTTCACCAGCGCCTGGCCACCTAAAAAAACAGCAACAGCCATAACGATAAAGCCGAATTCGCTGATTATCAGCACGGTCAGCAGCGGTAGTACAAGTTCGGCACCGGGGTCTGTGGCGCCGGTTTTAAACAGGACACCCATCAAGAACAGGCCCAGGCCAAAAGCAATAAACGGGAAGTTGGCTTTGTTCATTGTTAGAAAAATGTGTAAACGAGTGATTAAAGTGGGTCGCAGCCTTTGACTATCAGTGCCAGGTTTGCACTGTTGCGTGCCTTGTCATAATAAGTGTCTGCAGTCTGGGTGGCTGTCTGGGTAAAATCATAGCCGGTCAAGCCTGCTAAATTGGCAAGCGCTTCAAAAGAGTTGCGGTCTGCATCATAAGCGGCGAAAGCAGATCGAATCTGGTCGCAGGAAAAAGCATCAGTTTCGCCGCTTGTCATGTTTTTCGCCTCGCCGGTCATCTCGCAGGCGGCAAGTGAAAAGATCAGGGAGAAGGAAAATAAGAATCTGTACATGTTGAATAATTCCGCGTTTTAATGGTTCCGGATGCTGAAGTGATGCCAATGATAACAGAGGGCTGCCTGCTTTGATCTGAAATTTGTCGCGGAGAAGCTCCTGTACTGTGGAATCAACATCCAGTTTTCTCGCAGAGGCGCAGGGAACGCAGAGATATTTGCAGATATTCGCAGGAGCGGCTGCAGCCGCGAATTCTGTATATCGTCGCGAGCAATTCGCGGCTGAAGCCGCTACGGATTGAGATCAATTCGACAAAACCAGTATTAACCTCTGCGTTCCCTGCGCCTCTGCGAGAGCAAGTATTTTATATGGCCATGCCTGGCGTCAATAGCGGGTTGTATTAAATGTGCTTGTTAATAGTCTCGGCGAGTTCTTCGGCTCTTTGCGAGCCGATGAGTAAAGGCTTGCCCTGCCTGAACTCGAGCTGTACACCTTTATTGCCGCTAACATTGTATGCTCTTCCTTTCCTGCTGAAACGGATACCCCAGCCGCCATATTCCCTTATGGGCCTGTAGGTTCTGGCTTTGCAGGATGTAATGCTGTGAAAAGCAATTTTCCTGCGTGTGAGTGGAAAAAAACGAATGTGAACACCGTCGGGGCCAACTTCAGTGATCAGCTTTAATTTATAAAAAAGCAGCGTGAGTCCCGCGCAAATCAAGAATGAAAACGCGGCGGAAATAACCAGCGCGGTGTTCGACATGGGCCTGTCGCCCCACGCCTGCCCCAGGTAGAGCTGTGTATATATGCCGTGAGCGAACATGCCGATGACGCAAACGGTTGTTACAAGCAGAAGAAGCCATACCCAGGACTGGCGAAATTGCTGCTCTTCATGGAAATCTGTAACCGGGTTGTTTATATGCTGCATGGAATATATTCCTCTGGTCAGGGAAAAACAGCACCGGTATTCAAGCCATGGTTTGTTGTGCGGTCGTAGTCTTTCTCGAAGCGGCTGTATTTTGAAATCATGCTTTTGCCAATTTCATTTGCATCTGATTCAAGCCGTTCACAGCTGTCACGCGGAGCCATATTCAATATTTTATTTTCGATTTCAATTGCTGCCCTGCTGCCCAGGTCCTTATGCCCAAGCTCATGGTCGAATAAAGCGGCAGAATATTTGTCCCAATGGGCTACCACAGAATCCGGCATAGATGAGGTTTGTTTCAGTCGGGGCAAAGTGTATGTGACTTCCAGTCCTGTCGTTACCCTGGTTATCTCACACGAATTTCCGTTATCCAGCCACCAGAACTGCCAGCTTACATTCCATTTGGTATGAGCAGCATAGCGCTTTCCGTTTTGATGCACGGGTGTTTTTGCAAGAACGTCTGTCCATATATCCTCGGCGGTTTTGCCTTCGACCATGTAATAAACATTATTTACCCTGGTTTCTGTTCCGGCGATTACTGCTTGCGGCAGTGAGAAAAAAACAGGGAACAGCAGCAATATGTTTCTATTACAGAGCATTAAACAGAGGCTTGTCATATATCAGATGATTTTTGTTGGCAGCCAGGTTGCCAGTTGAGGCCAGTAGGCAATCATGGCCATGGCCAGAATTTGAATAATGATAAACGGAATCACGCCTTTATATATATGCATGGTTTTGATGGTATCGGGAGCAACGCCGCGCAGGTAAAACAGTGCAAAACCAAATGGCGGTGTCAGGAATGATGTTTGCAGGTTGATCGCAATCATAATGCCAAGCCACACGGGATCGATGTCCATCGCGAGTAAAACGGGTCCGACAATTGGCACAACAACAAAAGTAATCTCGATAAAGTCGAGTACAAAGCCCAGTAAAAACATCACCAGCATAACGGCAAACACGGCGGTGTATGTACCGCCGGGTAAATCACTGAGCAGTTCCTCCACCAGTTCATCACCGCCAAAGCCCCTGAATACCAGAGAGAACAATGATGCGCCGATCAATATCATGAACACCATGCTGGTCACGCGCGTGGTGTTGCGTACGACTTCGGTCAGATTTTCACGGTTGAGCTGTTTTTTAAATGCGGCCAGTAACATGGCGCCAACAGCACCAATGGCTGCGGCTTCGGTGGGTGTGGCGAAGCCGCCAATGATGGAGCCGAGCACAACAACAATCAGCAATAACGGTGGCATCAGGCTCAGCAATACATCTTCAACAAGGCGATTCGAGTGCTTGAATGCATCTCGGGGCATCGCCGGTACGGCATCGGGTTTTATAAATGCAATCAACGCCAGGTATGATATATACAGGATAACCAGTAATAAACCGGGTATCACTGCGCCGACAAACAGGTCGCCGACAGAAATCGTTTCCGGTGAAAAGATGCCCATGTCGAGTTGTGCCTGCTGATAGGCGGATGACAATACGTCGCCGAGCAGGACCAGTACAATGGAGGGAGGGATAATTTGTCCAAGCGTACCCGAAGCACAGATAATGCCCGTCGATATCTGCGGATCATAGCCACGCTTCAACATCGTCGGCAATGACAGCAGACCCATGGTGACTACCGTTGCGCCGACGATGCCAGTACTGGCAGCGAGCAGCATGCCGACCAGTGTTACCGATATCCCCATGCCACCGCGCAGGGGGCCGAATAGACGCGCCATTGTTTCCAGCAGGTTTTCTGCGATTCTGGAACGTTCCAGCATGACACCCATGAAGACGAATAATGGCACCGCGATAAGTATCTGGTTGGTGATGATGCCGTAAAAACGATTGGGTAACGCCTGGAGGAAGGCCGGGTCAAAAGTGCCTGTTGCCTCACCAATAAAAGTAAACGCGAGTGCCGTCCCCGCCAGCGTAAACGCTACCGGGTAGCCGCAAAGCAATAATACAAAAACAGCTGCAAATAAATAGAACGCCATCCATTCCATCAGCCGGCACTCCTGATGCTTTGTATTGAACGTGCTATCTGAACCAGCGCTTGCAGTATCAGCATGATAGCCATCACCAGTATCAGGCTTTTGAGCAGAAACACGCCGGGCAGGCCACCAGCTTCGCGCGATCCTTCCAGCACGTTCCAGCTTTCGCTGACATATTCCCAGCTGATCCAGGCAACAAATACCATTACCGGCAGCAACAGCAGCAGGCTTCCGAAAAGGTCAACCCATGCTTTTGTTTTATTGGAAAAGCGGCTGTAGAAGATGTCGACGCGCACATGCGCTTCCTGTTGCATTGCCCAGGATGCGCCGACCAGGAATACCATTGCATGCATGTAAGTGATGGATTCCTGTAACGCGATCCAGCCGATATCGAACACGTAGCGCAGCACGACAACAATAAAGGTGATGATGACCATGAGCAAGGTCAGCCAGGATACGGCACGACCCGACCAGTCGATAAAGCGTTCGATGTTATCTATCAATGAATGCATGCTTTAGATTGTAATATCCGATGTTGTAGTAAGTACCAGCTAAAAACACCCTCCCGTAATCAAGCAGAGGGGTTATATTCATTTACTCTCGCAGAGAGCGCAGAGATTAATGCGTGTTTTGTCGGATTGATGTCAATCTGTAGGAGCGGCTTCAGCCGCGAACCGTTGATATTCGCGACTGAAGTCGCTCCTGCAACAATAACAATAAATTCCTCTGCGTGCCCTGCGCCTCTGCGAGATTAATATTTTAAATACCTTATCTGTGACACATGATTCATAAACATTCAAACAATACGCTGCTTAAACCCGGGCGGTATACAGTATTCGAAATCAAATCCAGTACTCACGATACATACCATTGTTTACAACACGGTCTTTCAGCATTGCGCCTGGATTTCTGAAAATCAACTTCCGCCGTCATCATTGTCGGTGTTAACAAAGTAACGGGTGTTCTCGATGCCGTCAGAGATGCCTTCAAAATCACACTGCGTACCCACTGAATAACCGGACAGAAAGCCTTCCATTTCGCCAGTATCTATGGCGGTGTAGACAGGCATAGTGCGCGCGGTAGGGGCCGATTACAAAGGACGGGATTTTAGCCGATATGGCCTCAAGATGCAGGATGGGCTTTAGCTACAGCGGGCACGATCATTATTAGTCCGCTAATGAACGCAAATAAACGCAAATGCTATTGATGTCACTCCTGCGCAATGCAGTGACGAAGGTTGGCGTAAGCAAAACGCTGCGGCGCAGAGATCAATAAATAAAGAGCTGCTTCTGATTTCGACCAAAGGTATTGATGACGTGCAAGAAACATTAGCGTTTATTTGCGTGGGGCCGTGTTGCGGCAGGCGGACCATAACAAACATCCATGTTTATCTGCGTTCATCTGTGGACTTCAAACCTCTGTGTACTCTGTGCGCTCTGTGGCTAAATAAATGTTTAATCAGTGCTACAACTCCATCAGTTTTTCCTGCTCTTCCGCTGATGGTTCAAAATCACGGCCTTCGTAGTAATCGAAGATGGCCTTGACGATTTCTTCGGGTTCATCGATGATCTTGAGCAATTTGAGGTCTTGCTTGCTGATCATGCCCTCGGCTACCAGCGTGTTTTTAAACCAGTCGAGCAGGCCCTGCCAGAAAGGTTTGTTCACCAGGATGATTGGAATGTTGCGCGTTTTCCCGGTCTGGATCAGGGTCAGTATTTCAGCCATTTCATCCAGCGTGCCAAAGCCGCCGGGTAACACCACGTAGGCCGATGCATACTTTACGAACATCACCTTGCGCGAAAAGAAATGACGGAAGCTGAGGCTGATATCCTGGAACTTGTTGGCGACCTGTTCGTGCGGCAACTGGATATTAAGGCCGATGCTGGGTGATTTGCCGGCACGCCCGCCTTTATTGATGGCTTCCATAATGCCGGGACCGCCACCACTGACCACTGAAAAACCGGCGTTAGACAGCGCTTCCGAAATTTTTTCTGCCTGCTTGTAATTAGTGTGATCGGGTTTGGTGCGCGCCGAGCCGAATACACTGACCGAAGGGCTGATCAGTGCAAGCCGTTCAAAGCCTTCAACGAATTCGGCCATGATTTGAAAGATCTTCCAGGATTCGCGTATCAATGCCGCATCGTTGACCGGCGACATGCGCTTGAGCTTGTTTTTCACAGAGTCAT
>CALLCZ010000142.1 GCA_937998645.1 uncultured Gammaproteobacteria bacterium | reverse complement strand
TGCCGATATGCAGTCATGCGAGTCGGATAATGTCGCAGTAATAACCATCTACTCGAAAACTGGTAAAGCCCAAATCGGAATCGATGTGAAAGTAGATAGCAGCCCTGTCGGCAGTTTGACGACTCATTTCCCTGATGCAGGTCCGGACTGTAAAACACCCAGCTCCGATGGCATTATCACAATTGTAATACCTGCCGGCGATCATACACTTGAAGCCGAAAGCATTAACCTTGTCTGGCCCGCTCATACCTTCAGCATAAATAAATGCGAGTGTTTGACATTGCCATTGTCTTAATTATTAAAGGGGTCAGACCCCTTTAATATTGCCCCCTTGATTTACATATAAATACACCCGATGAAGTCGATATTAGTACCGTTACGGTCTATAGAAATAGACATGGAAATAACAGTGTATTAACAAGTTAGGTGAGTTTAATGAAAATCCGGTTTGTACTATATATCGCAATATTCAGCATTTTAAACGGCTGTGCAGGACACATGCCTCAAACAGCAGATGAATTTCGCAAAGAATTGCCTGGTGCTTTTATGGGTGAAGTTGAAAAATTCCAGGTGAGCCGCTCTTATGCCGATATCGGTAGATCATTTCAGAAGATGGCCCCACAGTGTCTCGATGTCAGGATCAAGTCAACCTCTCAATCCAACACGAGTTACTCGGTTGTCGTTACCAAATGGAATCCGACCGTCAAAATTAATGATCAAAAAGCCGAATTACATATACAGCAACTACACGAACAAGGTGTGCTAAATGTTTATGAGGTTCCAGAAAAAGGCTATTACATGATGGTGGTCGATGCAATTCCGCTGGGAAAAAACAGCTCTGAGGTAGTCATGTACCGCTCTTCAGTCGGCAACAAGGCATTGATAAGAGCCATCAAGGGTTGGGCTGCTGGCGAGAAAATCGGCTGTCCTGATTTGACAGCTTGATAATAAAACAACAGCAAAGCTTGTAGAGACAATCATGACACGCATAAAATACGCCGCCCTTGTATTTACTATCTGGTTCACAACTGGCTGTTCGGGATTGAAGACCTATCACAGCGACTTGGAAAACAACCTGAAGATAACGACACAAACGGATTCGGGCTCCATTTTTTCGAGTATGCAGGCGGCTGTCGATATTCATAAAGTGAATCCTGACTGCAGTACCGAATACACTGGCACCATTCAACTTGACGATTCGTCAAATGACATTGGTATACCTGCAGACCGCTCAAGCTACCTGGTATTCGTGTTCCAGAAATCGGGATTATTCAGCGCAGAAACGAGCACGACCTATAACACCCTGATTCGCCCGCGCAATGGTTTTCAATACATTGCAGAAGTAAGTTATCAGGAAAACATCTACAACGTGATCATCAACGAAATCGATCCTGGCAGCAGAACAAGTCGCGAAATCGAGACCAGGGGTATGTACGCCTGCAGGCCGGTTTGAGGATTAACAGGATACCCCAATTATTATTTCTGCGTAAACGGTGTCAGGTCTTTCATGGTTCATTCATCAGGCTTATGCACAATGAAAGACCTGATCCCTTTTATTATCGGGGCCTGTCCCCTATTATTCTTTAATACTGGTTATTCATCTGAATATTGCTATACATGTAATACATATGATTAAGACAGTGAGGCAGGCATTATGAGTGGAGAATATTCGGTTGTATTCACCGGAAACATCCTCGAGGGCCTCGACAAGAACCTGGTGATAAACAACATCGCTTCAAAAACAAAGCTTTCCATTGAGCAGGTCATTCGCCTGTTCGAAACGGCACCAAAAGCCATCAAGAAGTTCGATTCAAACGAAGACGCCAACAGGCTTGTTTCCGTTTTCAAAAGCTGCGGTGCCGAGTGCACCGTTGATATCGCGGTGCCTGACTGGCAGCTAGTGGGAGATGAAGCTGAAGAAGAGGATAAATCTGGGCGCAAGAGCCGCAAGCCGCTACTGTGGATCACTCTATTAATACTCACTGGCGCTGCGGCTTATTCAGTTTATTTGTATTTAGTTAAGCAGCACCCGGGTACACTGTAAAGATTAATCAGGGTCAGTCTGACACCGAATATTCCAACACACAATGAAAGACCTGGCCCCATACTTCAATATCCGAATCACTCGATCTTGATATAGGCAAATCCCTCGCTCTGCAACTCGGCTATTCTGACAACACCTGACGGAACTGTCTGGACACCACCATACAAAGCGTCCTCTGAAAGCCCGATTCCAGAGCGCGTGATATCACAAAGCTCAAGTTTGACACCGTGAACATTATTGAGCGTAGCTAGTCTGCCACGCAGATTTGCCCTGCGCTCTTCAAGTGCAGCATCGGCGGTGAAAGGCGTGTCCTTTAACGAGTTATCAGTCAGAAAACGAATACCATGCGAGACGAAGACAATACGTATATCATAATCAAGCAACTCGTTCTCATAATAAACCACCATGTTGTTAATGCTGGTCAGCATAGCACTGAAGCGGCGAGGATCACTAAAATCGGCGTGATACACAACCCGTGCAGCATCATCTGCCGCGAACACAGGCCTGTAAACCAGTGAAAGGCACGCAATGATCAATATCGATAATACGGCTGGCAGTGTTTTCATATTAATACCCTCTGATAAAAGTGTGCTCTCATCATTTAATCATGTTGAGACTTACATCATAATGATTACGCGGATGGTATAAAGGGGTCGGAGTGATTTAATTACATTTACCCTGAATATTATTGGAGTCCGCGGGAAAATTCTTCCCGCTCAGATTTTTTTCGCTGTCCCCAATATTCATGGGAACAGCGTGGTCTAATCAAAAAATATTCGCTACGCCCCCTTAATCCGCTGATTTTAGACTGAGCTAAGAGGTCTGATCACTTTAATTGCGACAGCCGCCTCTTGCCCGGATCGAAGTGCAGCGTTATTCTGATATCAGGAAGTGCATCATATTTTCCGGAAGTCGAAAGATCTGGAGGTTAACTGTGGAAATCAATGCTTTACCAAAGTACGATGACAGCGACAACCCGACGAACTGCTGCCCGAGATTCAATCCTGAAGGCTGGGACGAACAGGAACTTCATTTCAAAGACAAACTGTTCGTCAAAGCACGTACGCGCAGCCTTTTTCATATACCTCTCAACATGGGAACTGTATACCCGAAAACATTCAAGGCAATAGAAGACGCCGGTGCGATAGACATGAACGACCTCATCGTCTTATCCAACGACCCTTCGCCCTGGACGGGTGAGCACTATTTCGCCGTATCGAAAGACGTACCAGGACAGGAGATGGTCAGACTGTCCGGTAATTACCTGACCAGGGTCTTCGAGGGGCCATTTAAACATGTTCCCGAGTGGGAAAAGGAAATGGTGTCACTCGTTGAAACTAGAGGGAGAAAGTTAAAGAAGATGTATTACTTCTACACTACTTGTCCGAAATGCGCAAAAGTCTACGGGAAGAACTACGTGGTTGGTGTCGCCCAACTCAATGCTGAGTGAAAGTTAAAGGGGCCTGCCCCCTTTAATCAGGGTTTTATTGTACGGATGAATTGCATATAGGCCTCACGGTGCAAAGCAACAGTAGCGGCCGGCCCGTGCAGCTGGATATAGATATTTCCCCGTGCTGATTCGATAATTGACGCGAGTAAAATCTGGTCGGGTGCGGAGGTACCGACAGGCCCCATGCCTACACCTCGGGCATAATCACCTCTGAGTTCGACTACGGTTACCGGTATACCATTCACGTCCATGGCTTCTATCATGGGTTCAACAGAACCACCCTCCGGCTTTGAGAACTGCGATTGCCAGCGGGCGATATTGGCCTTCGCACTGCCACCCTGGCCTTGTCCGAAGTAAAACAGTATTAGATTTGCGTTACTGTTATTTCCGGAACCGGGAATGCGATACTGTGCCAGGCGCATACTGGAAGACGGCTTTTCTTCAACCCAGGAAGCAGGCAACTTGCCTGTCATGCCCAGGAACTCAATCGTGTTCAGCGCCTCGGCAGCGTTCAGGCTTGAAACCGCAATGCTCAGGATAAAAGCCAGTTTAAGAGCACATACAGAGCTCAGGGTATTCCTGTGCATAGTAACCTCGCCATGTTCGTTGATCGTGGGGTGATCCGCTTATGTCTGAATAGTAACAAAAGAATAAACGGGTATGACCTGTTTAATTGTTATTATCAGCCAACCGCATCAAGCGCCTGACTGACATCAGCGATGATGTCGTCGATGTGCTCGATACCCACAGAGATTCGGACCAGGTCGGCGCTAACACCGGCAGCCGCAAGTTCAACTTCGTTCAGCTGTCTATGAGTCGTAGATGCAGGATGGCAGGCAAGCGACTTCGCATCACCGATATTGACCAGCCGCAAGATCATCTTCAATGCGTCAATGAACTGCGCCCCGGCAGGTGCGCCACCAGCGATGCCAAAGCTCAGGATACCCGATGCTTTGCCGCCGGTAATCTTGTTACAGGCGGCTTTATGCGGGCTGTCGTCCAGTGCGGCGTAGTTCACCCATTCGACCTTGTCGTGAGCCAGCAGGTACGCGGCAAGTTTTTCTGCATTTTCACAATGGCGCTCCATGCGAAGTCCCAGTGTCTCCAGGCCCTGCAAGATCAAAAATGCGTTCTGTGGTGAAATCGCAGCGCCAGTATTTCGTAATGGCACAACGCGGCAACGACCGATGTATGCGGCAGGCCCAAGTGCCTCGGTATAGACCACGCCGTGATAGGAAGGATCCGGCTCATTCAACATGGGGAACCGCGCCTTGTTGGCGACCCAGTCAAACTTGCCGGAGTCAATGATGATGCCGCCGATAGAGTTACCATGACCGCCGATGTATTTGGTCAATGAATGGATGACGATATCCGCACCAAGATCGAAGGGGCGGCATAAGTAAGGAGTGGCGACCGTATTGTCGACCATCAGGGGAACGCCATGCTTGTGTGCGATCTCTGCCAGCCTTTCGATATCGACGATGTTACCGGCTGGATTACCGATAGATTCACAGAAGACTGCGCGGGTATTCTCATCGATCGCCTTTTCGAAACCGTCAAAATCATCAGCCGAGACCATTCGCACTTCGATGCCCTGTTTCGGCAAGGTATGCGCAAACAGGTTATATGTACCGCCGTATAACTGGCTGGTACTGACGATATTACAGCCTACGTCACTGATACACTGAACCGCGTATGTGATCGCTGCCATGCCGGAGGCTACCACCAGGCCTGCGATACCGCCTTCCATCTCGGCAAGCCGCTGTTCGAGAACGTCGGTGGTCGGATTCATGATGCGGGTATAGATATTACCAGGCACTTTCAGGTCAAACAGGTCCGCGCCATGCTGCGTGTCATCGAAAGTGTAGGAGGTTGTCTGGTAGATCGGCACTGCTGCAGCTTTGGTGGTCGCTTCTGATTTATATCCGTGGTGTAAGGCAAGTGATTCAAGTTTCATAGTATTACCATCTGAATGATTAATATCTGTTGAACAACAGGATGGAGTATCGCAAGCCAGGCTGTCAAAATGCAAGATTTATAAAATATATTTCACCCGTGGCCATCACCATCGACGAAACCCGGCTCCGAGATACGCACTGATCTGTTGATGTCATAGCCGTTTGACTGTTCTCACATTAAAAGCAGCCAGAGAGCTGTAGCACATAACAGTGAGCCGAAGAAGATGCCCTCTGTCCTCTGCCTGCTCTCGTTTAATACGAACGAGGCCAGCGTGTTACCACCGATGATCCAGATCATGCTCGTCGTTAATGTCAGGCACAGGAGAGCAAACGTTAAAAATATGATCTGTCCGTATCCGTCGGAGTCAGGCGAATAAAACTGTGAGAACATTATCGTCGGTATCAGCAGATACTTCATGTTCAAAGCCTCAACAATAACGCCGTCTTTAAAAGTAAGCGGCCTGATCGTCTTATTTGCAGAGCATGAGAACCTGAAGAATTTAAAGGCCAGGTAGAGCAGGAAGCCAATGCCCAGGTATTTAATTGCGTCAGCTATCCGGGGATAAGCGGTAATCACCAGGTCCAGACCGCAACCGACTGCCAGCGTCTGAAAGATGCTCGTAAAATTTGTGCCCAGCCAGAACGGGATGGTTTTTCTGACCCCGAATGAACTTCCAGATGCCGCATATAAAATATTCGCCGGACCGGGGCTGATGACTATCGGCAGCAAAGTTACAAGCCACAGAAGTGCTATTTCGATATCGATTCACCTCTTTGTGCATGAGGATTAATAAGGGTATGCTCTGTTACTACCTCTGTTAATCAAGTGAAATCCATTGAGGGACCTGCCCCTCTTTAATCGACTCCTTTAATCTTATTTCATCTATTTATCCACCTCTTAAGGCGAAATCATAACTTAAAGGCTAGCGTCCATTTTTTCCATATTCAGGGTTCCCTTCCAAACACCTGTTCTTTGGGAATCCGGTCTGCGATAGCACCACCCAACTGCTCCAAATCGGAATAGCCCTCCAGGCGTATACCCCGATTATTCCCCAATTTCAGTTGAATGTGCTCAACCTGTCCTTTCCTGCGATAAAAAGTCAGCGCAACAATATCTTTAGTATCCAGCACGGATTTCTCTGTTCCGGTAAAAAAGGAGACTTCATCACCGTCAATTTCAATCCTATGATCTTCGGCTAGACGCAGGTAACGGCGATAACGGTAGTAATTGACAAGATTACCAACAACCACGAGGGTGATAACGGACCAAAAAAGCAAATTATTAAAAGTTTCAGGGTATTGAAAGTGGCCGACGGTGATAACGGCAGCCAATGCCAAACTGAGCAGCGCGCCCAGGAAAATGTTTTTTTTGCGGACTAGAAGTGACGTTTCGCTGATGGAGTAAAGCATAGAATATTTCTGTGGTTTAATTAATTAACAAATTGCCAGGCAATAATCAATAATTGTATAAGAATCGGTAAAGGGGTCTGGCCCTTTTAATTTATTGTAAAGGGGTCTGGCCCTTTTAATTTATTTAATTCCGTGGATAGGGCCAGGTATTGCGCTGCATGCGCATCTGCAGACGTTGTTGTTGCTGCTGCCGTTGGGCGCCAGCACCGGGGCGATTTACGCTGTAGGGATCGGCCAGTTGATTGATGCGGCGTTTGTGCCTCTCGGCCAGTAATCTCTGGTCCTGACGCAACTGTAAATTCCGTTGCTGTAGTCGCTGCTGTTGCAATCGCAGTTCCAGGTTCTGCCGATCCACTGGCGACAGCGGTTCGACAGATTGTCGATACACTTCGTGCTCACCACGAAGCTGGAGCCAGTTATGCATATCGACTCTATGTTTACTCCCGCTGTCGATAGACTTGTCCGCCGCATCAACCGGGCAAACAAATAGCGCAAAGCAGCCTAGAACCAACGCGAGCCTGAACCAAGGGGCCATGCCAGATCAATACGACAAACCGGGCATCTTGTGGAGATACGTATCATCGGTCAACTGCTTTAGCATGAAATCTGCGACATCGGCACGTGATATCTTGAGTTTTGCCGTCTTGTCGCTACCAGAAAAACCGTGACGATATTCACCGGTGCGCTCCCCATCCGTGAAGGCGGCCGGGCGGACGATTATCCAATCCAGACGGCTTTGATTGACATAGTCTTCCTGACTCACATGATCTGCATACGCTTGACGCAAAAGTCCCCCAAACATGATGTACTTCCAGAAGAAGTTTAGATTGTCCCGGCTATCTCCAACGCCGAGGGTCGATTGACAAATAAAGCGTCTAACGCCCGCCTTTTCCATCGCACGGACTATATTTTTCGTCCCTTCTGATCGAACCGTGCCCTTCGCGCCCGCCCCGAGCGAACAGAGTACCACGTCTTGACCTTGTACCGCCTTCTCGACAGATGGGTAATCTACTGCATCGCCCTGGACCACTTTCAAGTTATCATGCCTGGCCTCTAGCTTCGAGGGATCGCGTGCAAACGCCGTAACTGTATGTCCCTGTTCGAGAGCTTGCTCAACAAGCTGACGGCCTATGCTACCCGTTGATCCGAAAATAAGCAGTTTCATGTTTCCTCTCACTTGTGTTAGCTACCGAACTACAATTAGAACCCCATTAATTCAGAAATTGCAGTCTAACCCCTATTTACTCCGATTACCGGGAAAATCTATCTTCTCGAATGTGTCCAGAATCCCGGGAACTTCATAGGTAACCGTTTTTGCTTTCCTGGCGGGCTCAATTGTTAGCGTGAGGCGCCCTTCGCAGAATGTCTCTGGCTGAATGTAGTATGCCAGTTTCTCTGAACGCCATGCCTTATGCTCTGCGATATCGATTATTACAAGCCGCTGCTTACCAACACCCAGTAACCGGCTTCTACTGTATAGTGGAATCGCCAGGTACCTGGAATCGCCGGACCAAACGAAACTTGGATTACAGTTCTCGATAGCCTGCCCGGTGGAGAGAATCAGGGTTCCAATGGTTGGATTCGACATCGAAACCTCAACGGCATTCGCAATCTCGGCCGTAACCTTGCCGTCGGGAGACGCGAGACGGAAAGATCGACGCCATATGGGTAGATTGTATGGCCACTTCTCTTCAGTCATCTGGCTTCTAACGTTAAAATTGCGGGTGAGATTAAAGCGCGCAGCAAGAAGAATATTCGCTACGTCCCCTTTAATTCCAATTCAATTCACATGATGCCTGCCGAACCCAGTTCCTCTTCGCTCAGTTCCGCCTGCTCAATGAGGTTGATAGCAATAGCGATAAAATCGCTGTCAGTAATGATGCCAACCAGTCGTCCATCCGATACCACAGGCAAACAACCGTATTTGTGAGATTGCATATACATTGCAGCAGTGCGTAGGGGGTCGGTTTTATCGACCACGCTCACGTTTTTGTTCATGATGCCTGATAAACAGGTATCCGCCTCGCCCGTGTCCGAAGTTTTGTATTCACACCCTGCCGATTTTGGAACTGTTGCGGCGAGAATATCCCTCTGCGTGACCAGACCTACTAGACGGTTATCGTCATCAGTTACCGGGATATGACGTATATGCCTCTCGGTCATGATTTTCCTGGCATCATTGACCGAATCATTTTCACTCATAGTGCAGAGCTCTGACGTCATAAATTCTTCAACTGTGATCATCTGCCTTAATCCCCTGGTGTAATTAGAGCCCGAGACCCTTCAAATATTTCGTGTATCTACTTTATTTATAGAGGTGACTGAGCAATTATTCCATTATTTATTGCGTCAGCTTTCCTGGTCTTTGACCATCTTGAAGAAGCCAATCAGCAAGCCAATACCGATACCAAAAAAACCGGCCACCAATAACACATAAGCCATGATAGCTGCGGTATCAAGGAACAGCAGTACCCCTGCTATGATCATCGATATTAGTGAGGACAGGATAACCCTGTAACTGGTATTGAACATGGCGAATGTATGATTGATAAATTGTTGTCAATATTTGGGGCTAGATTGAGCAAAAGGGTCTGCCCCCTTGAATTAATAATAATTGTTAAATTGTTTTAATCCCTATCTGCCCACTCACGTATCTTACGCTTAAGCTTCTTCTCTACCTTTTCTCCAATTTCTTCCCATTCTTTGGCAGAATCTGGTCCTTCCTCATCTTCTGCCCATTCCCTGAGTTTACGCATTACCTTCATCTCAACTTTCTCCCCTATCTCTTCCCATTCTTTATCGCGTTTCTTATCCGAAGCAGTTTTACAATTAATATGCGAGCCGCCACTCCATATGCATATTATTCCCAAAAGAAAACCAAAATCATACCAGCCACCTGTATTGTTAGTTTCATATACAGCGACATTTTCATTAAATATATGAATTATCAAACTGATAACCGCAATAATTCCGTGCCATAGGCCATACCAGAAACCAGCAGGGTTATCTTGTGAAAATTGAGCATCTCCCGCTGCACACGAAGTCAGAATGAAAAGACATGGGATAATGATGATTATCCTGAACGAGCGGTTATTTTGAGATTTCATTTTCGCCTCTCTGTCGATATCTGGCGCCAGATCTGAAAACCAATCCACGCCCTTATAGCATAATAAACTTAATTAATAGTAGGGCCTGTGAAGCTTCCAGGGAATCAACATCGGCACTCTACGCTGGTAGTCAAGGTAAGTGTCCTGAAACTCGGCTACCAGATCGCGTTCCTCAAGCAGTGTTCCAATCACAATCCAGATAGTAAAAAGAACATTGAATAACAGTCTATCCACTGTAAGCTCCGGGCAACTCCATATCGCCAGTAGAGTAAAAAAATACAGTGGATGGCGCACCCAGCGATACGGCCCCTGTATTGCTAGCGGCATATCACGTACATGCGCAGCACGAATGTAGGTCAGGATTTTCTGATTGCCAAACACGTCAAATGAATGTAACGCATACATACCCCATATCATGCCCGCCAGAGATGCGAAAAAAACACCGTGAGCCATCCAGCGAGAAGTGGCCTGAAGACTTACTATGACCTGCTCAGAATTCTGCCAGAATAAAACCAGGGTGATTAAAACAACACCGGATGCAGCCGTATACAAAGCCCCATGAAAGTGTGCAGGAACAATAACACCAAGTCGCTGACGGAATCCCTTGCGGACCATGGCGCTGTGCTGGAAAAAAAACAATAGGCACAACAAAGCATCCCATGTTAGAACGCCTGTCATACCAAAACCGAACTCTGTGACAGTGAACGAATAACCGAACAGAAACATACCGAAAAGCAGCAGCGACGAACCGCCGAGCATGCTTGCTATAACGAGGACAAGATATGCAACAAATTTCTCTGGATTTGTCATCAGCGGGTTTAAGTAAAGGCGATCACAATTGTTTCAAATAGATGCAAAAAAGGATTAGTCAGGGCCAGTCTGGTATTTCCATAACTGCTTAAATTCAGAATGCTGCAGTCTGACCCCTGTTTCTGCTTATTGATATTGCTGGAATTTTGTCTTGTATGACCCCGCTTTTACTCATTTTTCTCATGCGCATTTCTTTCCCTGAGCAGCGCCAGCGTTCTTGAGCAAAGACGGTAGTGCATATTGAGAATAACGTCTATCAGAACATGCAATGAGTCCTTCATTTCTGCATCCGCGAGAATTTTTGCCTGATCAATCGTCATCCCGGATTCCATTAACTGAATAGCACTTGCCATGCGTTTATCCTCACCGACAATATGAAACGCCAACCAGCGAATCAGGTACTGCGTGATATTTTCCACAACCTCGTGTAAAGGCTTGTCGGAATTAGCTAACTGAATGTCGTTAACTTTTGGCCAGAAGCTATCGTGATTATGCAGATGCGATGAAAACCAGGGATCGTCCTCATCAAAATATTGCAACCAGACGCTCTCTTCATCCATAAAATGGAGATGCGCATATTTTGCCAGTTCATCGAATTCGCTGGATACATCTGAATAGTCCTGGTCAATCAGAGTCCTGGCAAGCCTGTTGACGAGCCCTGCAAGGGTACGATGTTGCTCGTCTATTTTCTCGTGGCCCGTGTTGAATTTTTCATTCCACGGAAAGATTTCAAAATCTTCAGGGAGTTCTGTTTCATGGGTTACAGGTTTATTGCTCATCAAAGCTTGTCTCTGGTTGGGAAAAATATGTCGGAAGATTTTTTTATTAACACTGCGACACCTTCTTAAGAGAACACCGCGATCATAATTTGGCGAAGAATATTCGCTGCGCCTCCTTTTATTCTTTGAAGCACTGATTTTGGCATAAAAAATCGGCTTTTAAGCCTGTTATTCGGATTATCTTGATCCAAATACCCGATTAATTCAGTCGCTTGCGTAGGTCCGACCCCGTCCTGTCCCGTCCTGTCCGTATTAATTCAGTCGCTTGCGTAGGTCCGACCCCGTCCTCACCGTCCTGCAAGAGCAGTGGCAAGCGCTCTTAGCAGTGCGGCACCATCGCCGCGCCAGGCGCTTCCGTGCATGCAAGCGAGAGTTTTCGGTTGCTGCTGTGCAAGCCGCTCGAGAACGGATGATGTCTGCGGCGAATGCGTGTAGTAATCCATCGGTTTTCTGAATGCCTCACTCGCGCCAAGTATGTCGGACTCCGTGAGCGCGACATCGCCCGAGCCGCCCTGTGTGAACAGATCGCCGCAAAAGAGCGTATGTGTACTCGAGTCCATCATCAGTCCACAATCCCAGCCATGCGGAATATGCGGCGTGTCGAACCAGCGTACAGTATGACTGCCGAGCGACAGCTCTTCACCATCGGCCAGTGGACGGGGTGGGCGGTTTGCATAGTCACCCAGTGACACCATGGCTCCGACCTGACTGCAGACTGGCTGCGCTTCGGGTGCAATATCTAGAAACTCGTTGAGCGCGCCACATTCGTCGGCCTCGAAATGAGAAATCCCAACATGCCTGAGCGTCTCTACCGGTATCACGCGTCCTATGGCTTCCTGTACCAGTGGGAACATCTGTCGCAGCCCCGTGTGGAACAGCATGGGTTCATCATCCGCTATAAGGTATTGATTGAAATTGAATTGCCCCGCACCGGGTATGGAAACCGGGGTGTTGATACGATAGATCCCATCTGCGATCTCATGGACATTCGTGCCGCTCTGTTGGTTCGTAATCATTTACTTTCTCCCTGATATATGATTGAACAGAATTGTTCACCGAATTTATCGTACGCCCGATGACTGGGCATTGTCAACATTTAAATGAACAGCTAAGATCACTGAAATGATGAAACGTAAATACACCTTGAAGCGCAGGGCCAGCAAACAGCAGCAGACCCGTGAGCGCATAGTCGATGCCGCAATGGCCTTGCATGAGGAACTCGGTCCGGCTGCGACAACAATCAGCGCCCTGGCGAAACGCGCAGGTGTGCAGAGACTGACGGTGTACCGGCACTTTGAGAACGACGAGGAGTTGTTCGGTGCCTGCACATCGAAATGGCTGGGTCTGCATCCGCCTCCCGATCTCTCGAAATTCGAAAATGAAAACCCGGCAGTGCGTACGCACGCCTTCTTGCTTGCACTTTTTCGCTATTACCGGAAAACCGAAAAAATGTGGTCAGGGGCGTACAGGGACGTCGAGAAAGTCCCGGCACTGGCAGAGCCAATGAAAGGTTTCGATAACTACCTGGCGGGCATCGCTAAAGAACTTGCAGTCGACTGGGCGCAAAGCAAACCAAAGCTACTCCAGGCGACGCTGGGTCATGCGGTACGGTTCGCAACATGGCGTTCCCTGGCCGAACAACGACTCAGCGACAAGGCGATGGCGGACCTGGTCTGCTCATGGGCCCGCGCAGCGTATGAATAAGTGTAACTGAATGGAAAACGAGTCGAAGTATTTGGGTTCAGAGTAAAATCTCTTCGCTCAATACGTTATTAGTTTTTACCCAATTATTTCACAACGTAAAATCGGGCACATGACAAGACAACTAAAGTTATTTTATTAGGGTGTTTACACTTCGGTTGTTTTTACCCTGCTAACAGATAACGACTCATGAGCAACCCCTTTAATTAATTCTTTTGCCTTTTACCTGAGCTTTACGGATACCCCGTCATCGATATTATTATCAGGATGTGTAATCACTTTTTCGCCTTCCATTAATTTCTCTAAAATTTGCGCAGAGAGTCCGTTGCGCTTACCCACCTTGACCATGCGAAGAACTGCCTTTTCATTCTCGATGACAAACAGGGCCCAGCCGTCATTGAATCGAAACAGGGCACTGGCCGGGATCTGCAGGACATCATCGGCTTCCCAGAGGATAAATTCAGCTTCAACACGATAACCGTCACCGAGGCTTTGCCATTCGGTTGAATCAGAAGTGATGTCCGAAATCACCAGTACACGCTGTTCTTCCACACCGAGTGCCGAGACCTTGGTGAAACCGACCGGCTCGACGGTGCGCACCCTGCCCAGCAGCGGTTTCTCGCCACCCCAGCGATGGAATTCAACGCGCATGCCCGGTTTTATCTTCACGGCATCTGCGGAAAGCACCTCTGTCTCGATCTCCAGGGATCGAGTATCACCAACCACCAGCAATGATTGCCCGGCGGCCACCACGCCTTCGCATTCCTGGTGTATGGCCAGAAGCCTGCCGTCTATAGGCGAACTGACCGGAACGTTTCCCTCGGGATTGGCCTGGCTATCGGCGCCGGTATAACTCAAGGCGGTACGGGCTGCTTCCAGTTCATGACGTGCTACATCAATGGAAAACCGGGCCGAGCGGCTTGCTGCACGGGTGGTTTGTACCGTCGCCGCTGCCTGGTCCAGCTGCCCCTGGGAAACATGGCCTTTTTCGAACAGGGGTCGGAGCCGTGACAGCTCTTTTTCAGCCAGGTCCATCTCAGCCCTGGCCGATTTGGCGGTCTGTTCGGCTGCGTGCAATGCCGATTCGGCGGCTGCAACGCGGGACTGGGCCTCGGCCCAGCTGCGCGGATCGAGCGCCTGGGATTCCAGCGGTTTGATCATGGTCAAGACCTGGCCTTTCTTTACCGGATCACCCACATCCATATCGATACGGCAGGCCGTTCCGGCCACCGGTGCGGATACGTCATAGCGGTCAATGACGCGCGTTTTACCTTCTTCCTCGACACTGACCCGCATTGGACCTTGAGAAGCGCTGGCGACATCCACCAGCCTTGGCTGCGGCCGGAAACCGTATACCAGGGCCGCGATAATCAACAGCAATATCACCAGCCAGAAAAGTCTTCTTCGCCAAACTACATTCATTTTTACTCCTTCGTTTTCAGTACCTCGATCAGGTCGAGGTGGTCCAGCCGGCGTCTGACCAGCAGCCCGGAGATCGTCGCGCTGACCAGGATCACCGTTGTGGCAAAAGCGTATGTGTGTGGCGCAAGTATCAACGGGACACGATAGAGTTCGTTGTCAAGTGATGCGGCAATGTAACCACACAGCACATTTCCCAGCAACAGCCCGAGAGGAATCGCCAGCAAGGTCAGAACCGCGAGTTCGCCCAGCAGGATATAGGAGATCTCCCCCCGGGTGAATCCCAGCACCCTGAGGCTTGCCAGTTCATGGCTGCGTTCAGTGAGGGTGATGCGCGCACTGTTGTAAACGATACCCACGGCGATGACGCCGGCGAACAGGGTGGCAACGAACGTCCAGAACAGCATGGTCTCGTCCATGGTGCGGTGAAAGTTCCTGATATCCTGTTCACGCACTGCCGTACCCACGATGCGCGGTCTTTCCTTGAGTCGCTCGAATATCTCGTTTTTCCGGGAGTCATCGATATAGAGATAGGCACCTGAAATCGCGTTACCTTCCTGCATCAGGCGGTTGAGCGCGCCGATATCCATATAGGCGCCGACGCCCAGGTCCTGTCGCACCAGCGACACAACCGGGATCTGCCGCACCGGCTGACTGCCTTCCAGCACTTCAACGGTCAGCAGGTCGCCCGGGCGAATGCCGAGAATCTCCTTCGCCAGATATTCATTCAGTACGATGCCTGAGCGCGGCAGGCTGACAGGTTTCAGGTCGGTGTTCACCAGGCGCTTGATTTCTGCATTGGGCTCATAGCCACTGATATAGGCGCGATAACTGCGATGCTGGTATACCAGGCGCGCAGGTACGGCACGGACTGCCTCGCCATATTCGACACCCGGCAGGCTGCGCAGCTCAGCCAGGGCCTTGTACGAGGTCGGTTCGCTGAAGGCCAGGGATATGTCATCCCGCTCCGACAAGCCATAGTGCACGTCCATCATGAAAGTGATGGTATCTTCCTGAAAGCGGCCGGTCATCAGGATGGCGCATGCGAAGGCAATACCCAGCACCGACAACGCCGACTTGAACGGCTTGTGGCTGATATGACGCAGAATCATTCGTGCAGGTGCCGACAACAGCCGCTTGAGACCAAGCGCCTCGATAAACGTCTGGCGATATTCCGCGGGCGCCTCCGGACGCATCGACTCCGCAGGTTTCAGTTTGACTGCCATGCGTACCGCGGCGAGAGTGCCGAGCAGGCCGGCCACCAGCGTAAATGATGCGGCCTGGATGACTCTTGAAGGTTGCATCACGAAATTCAGAAATGGCAGGCGAAAGAGTTCGACATAGATCTCGCTCAACTCAACACCAAGCCAGGCACCCACCGCAATCCCCATCAGGATCCCTGCAAAAACGATCAACATGATCATCTTCAGATAATGGATAGCGATCGCAAGGTTGTCATAACCGAATGCCTTGAGAGACGCAATCTGTTCGCGCTGGGTGCCGACGAGGCGAGTGACGACGACGTTGAGTAAAAACGCTGCCACGCCGAGAAAGATAATTGGGAACAGTCCCGACATGTTATCCAGCTGCTGAAGTTCCTGGGAAAGGAATTTGTGCGAGGCCTGGTCATCGCGAACAAAAGCGCCAGTGGTGCCGTAGGGTTTCAAGATCATATCGAGACGATCGATCACATCCTGCGCGTTGGCACCTCTGGACAGGGTCAGCGCGACGGAGTTGAAGGCGCCTTCCAGGTCATAGGCATGTGACAGCGGCGTGCGCGCCATCCACAGAATGCCGAAACGCTCGTGGTCCGGGAACACGGCGCCGGGGCGCAGTTGATGGATGTATTCCGGCGATCCCCCGATGCCGACGATTCGCAGCTGTTTGCGCTTGCCGCGGATGATGATGTGCAGTTTGTCACCCGGCTGGAAACCGTGCGCCTCGGCGAAAGGCTCGCTGATGACGACCTCGTCGCTGCGACCTACCTCGACCAGCCTGCCGCTGCGCAGGTAGATACGATTAAGCAAAGGATCACCGCTATCAGGAATGGAGGTGACAACACCGGTAACCGGATCCGGAAAACCCTCGATATCGATGGTCACCGGCGCCACAATACGTGTATCGACCTTCTCGACGCCCTTGATGTCGGCAATACGTTGTCGTACCGATTCCGGTGCGCGCTTCAAAGGCGCGAAGATTTCGGCAAACCGGTAATCCCGGTAGTACAGTTCACGGCTGAGCTGCAGCGAGTCCAGGGTACTGAGAAACATGATGTAGCAGGCGAAACCGCTGGCCATGACCGCGGCGATAGCGAAGGCCTGTCCGCGAAGATTTACCAGGTCTCGCCACAATTTACGATTCAGCGCGTTCATGATTACCAGCTCAGCTCGGAAGGCGCCTTCCTGTCCGGATTGGCCTCATCGCTGATGATCCGGCCATCCCTCAATCGTATGACACGGTCGGCCATCTGGGCAATATCGACGTTGTGAGTGATAACGACCGTGGTGGTACCGAGTTCCCGGTTCACACGTTCGATTGCCTCCAGTACCACAATGCCGGTCTTCAGATCCAGTGCACCGGTCGGCTCGTCGCAGAGCAATACATCGGGACGCTTGGCAATCGCACGCGCAATCGCCACCCTTTGCTGCTCACCTCCGGACATTTGCGCCGGGAAGTGATCCAGCCGTTCCCCCAGGCCCACCAGTTCAAGGGCCTCTTCCGGGACAAGGGGATTTGTCGAAATTTCGGTCACCAGCGCAACATTTTCACGTGCCGTGAGGCTGGGTATCAGATTGTAAAACTGGAAGACAAAGCCGACGTGTTCTCGCCGGTAACGGGTAAGTACGGAATCCTTGTACACGGTAAGATCATGATCCTTGTAGCCCACAGTTCCACTGGTGGGTATATCCAGTCCGCCAAGGATATTGAGCAGGGTCGACTTCCCGCTGCCTGACGCCCCCAGCAACACAACAAACTCACTTTCGTACAGTTCAAGATCGACGCCGCGCAGGGCATGAACCTGCACCTCGCCCATCTGGTAGGTCTTGGTGACACCTTCCGCGTGGAAAACGATATTTGGTGTAGATGCGTGCAATTTCGAATTGTCCTTATACTCTGCTTCCAGGCTTCAAAGCCTGTATAGCAATATACCATCTATACCGGGTGAAAATAAAAAAGGTGCCGGAGGGATTATTTCTTAAAATATACTCGCTACGTCCCCTTTAATCCAAATGGGTTATTCAAGAGTCACCGGCGTAATGAAACCTTTCGGCTTGAGTGTCAACAAGGAGCAGTCCACCTGGTTGAACACCTCTTCCGCTGTGTTTCCGATCAGAAAACCAGCTATCCCCACGCGGCCGACCGATCCCATGACAAGCAGGTCGATACCCAGTTCCGTTACCAGTTTCGGTATATATTCAACGGGATCGCCCTCAACCAGGTACACATGGGGTTTCAGATCAGTAACGTCAACCCGATTTAAAAGGGTATCAAAGTGCTGCTTGTGTTGCTCCTTCTCATATTCCTTTGCTTCCTGAAACGCTTTCTCTGTCATGCCACTGTTGTGCAAATAACGTTCACCAAAAAGGCTCCACACATGGACGATGTGCAACTCTGCCATGTCCTTTCGAGCCATGCTACCAGCCAGTTGCAGAATCAGCGGATTGAGCGAATCCCGTACCGGGTCATAGATGGAGGGGTCGACTGCCGCAAGGATGCGGGCATAAGGTCGCGTCTGCGCCCGCTTGACCACCCACACAGGACAGGGGCATTTTCGCATCAGATGCATGGAGGTCGCGCCGAACACTCGAGCGCGAATACCTTTTGTCTCCTCCGCCGTGGTGATGACCAGATCGTGTTGTTCACGCAGCACCTGGCGGATGATTTCCAGGAAGGAAGTACCCTCCGCCACATTGATCGCCACGTCAATATCGTCATGCTGCAGAGGTACAATCAGACCGCGCAGCCATTCCCTGCGCTCTGCAATAGCCGAAGTGTGCTGATCCTGTGCTACCGATTCACCATAACCGTGTATACCTGGAGGCTGCTTCAATACCGAAAAAAGCGTCAGCCGTCCTCCGTTTTGCCTGACCAACGCCACCGCCTTACCCAGCGCTGCCGTTTCCTGTACATCAGGTTCCAGCACCAGAAGAATGTTCTTGAATCTTTTAATGTCGCTCTCTCTTTATCATCACAATAACTGCGCTCAGAGTGAAAATACCCTGTACCCTGCTCTTTAGTTCGCGCTCTGACCCGAAATATGTCCGGCTTTTCGAGGCATAACAGCTCCCCGTCATTGATTAGACTGTATTTACGCAGTGAACAACTAATTTATCAGAATGCGCGGCAAATAATGGTTCTCATTTGTCACCAACCCCATTTATGCCATATATTTTTTGGTTAAAAAATATTCGCTACGTCCCCTTTTATTGCTTTTATTCCGTGTCACCGACCCCTTTTATGTTCGGGCGCGTTTGCGCCGCTCGAGCGGATGCGCAACGAAAAACTTCCAGATATCGCGCTTGATGTCGGGCGCGTCGGGATAGCTGTAGCGTCCCGGGTTGCCGCCGTACCAGCCATGGCCCGGCCCGTCGAGAAACAGGGTCTCGACGACGGCGCCGGGTCGGTCGCCGCGGTAGCAGCGATGCTCCCAGGTAGTGTCGCCGATTTGGCCGCTATCCAGGGTTTGCGCCTGCCGCGTATCGATCCCGAAGCAGTGTCCCCAGCTGTCGCGCAGTACCCGCGCCGCCTCGATTTCGACCTTGTCGTCTTGCCGCGAATGTACGATCTGCAGCGGGATCGCGCGCTCGCGCTCTCCCATCTCCGCACGCATCGCCTTCACGATGGCGACCACCGGCCGGTAGCGAGGCTTGTTGTTAAGCGCATGCCGCACCGCGTTGGCCGTCTCCGCGTACGGCAGCCCCGCGACCGCCGCGCCCGACGCGATCTTGTCCGCGTGCGCGACCAGCATCGCCACCGCCATACCCCCGCCGGCGGACAACCCGGTCACGTGTATACGGCGCTCGTCGACCGCGTAGCGCCGTTTGATGTCCTCGACGATTTGCCACAGGTCCTCGACCTCGCCGGCGCCGGCGCGGATCTCGCGAGCGAACCACCAACCCCAGCAATTGCGGTCGCGCAGACCGCTGTAACTCGTGATATTCGGGTAAGCGACGAGGAAGTCGTGGCGGTCGGCTAACTCGTTAAATCCAGTAATCTGCTCGATATCCCGGTGGTCCTGACGACAACCGTGCAACACGACGACCAATGGCCGCGCACGCTTGTCGGTCTTGCCGCGTGGCTGATGCACGACGTACTCGCGCCGGCGCGATCCGGGGTAAAGCTGCGAGGGTAAACGATGTGTAAAATCATTTTCCGGCGCTCGCCGCCGACGCCAGAACGATACAGCTGCCCACAGGCGCGTCTCGCGTACCCAGGTTTTGAACCTGGCCCATGAATTCGATAATGCTTCGTAGATGCCCATATTCTGTTTGCCTTCGAGTCGCGTTGTCGGTCGGGTGCGGGTGCCGATTTCCGCTCGACGATACCTATTCTAGGAAATAGAAAGGGGGTCGGTGACAAATGTGGGTAAAAAAGGGACGTAGCGATTAAATTACAACCAAGCTTCTTATGGTTAATAGATATTCGCTACGTCCCCTTATATTTCCAGGTTGATTATTTCCAGAATTCCCACCAGCTGGATTTAAATTCATCCTCACATGTCTTGAGTTGCTCACGATAAGACCCGGCAAGCTTATCGACCTTTTTAGCAACGTTGATCAACCAGGGCTTCTGATTGTATGTTTTGCGCCGAAATCCTCCCTGGCCTTCGTGGTAGGCGAGATACTGGTTATATGCATCCCATTTCGAGATTTCTAACATCTCGTTACTCTTGTTTATGTACCAGCCCACAAAATCTACAGCATCATCAAAATCATTTCGATCTGCACCCCGGTTCTTCGTTGACTGCATATACCATATCCAGGTCTCTTCCTTGGCCTGTGCATAACCATATGCGGAAGATAATCGTCCAACAGGGATAATCCATAAAACATACTGCATATCAGTTTTCGCATATCGCCAGAAGCCTGATTCCTGGTAAATTATGGCCAGTTGAACATGAATCGGGACACCCCATCTTTCATAACTTCTTTTAGCGTCATCGTACCAGCCGCCCTTTTCCCTGAATATTTCACAGATGTCATCAATATTACCCGGCGGATCGTTGGAACACGCAACCAGTATAATTGCGCACACAAAGAGAAGAATGGCATTTGACACAGTAATTACAAGGCGGGAGAAATTGGGGGTCCGAATAAAAAGGGACGTAGCGATGAAATTATAACCAAGCTTCTTATGGTTAATGAATATTCGCCGCGTTCCCTTTTATTCCGTCCCCTTTAATTAATGGCTTTCACCCATTTTATATTTAATACTTCCAGCCACACCATCTGCAAAATCTTCTATATTTTCATATTTCATTTTTTCCGCGAAGGTTACTAGTTGAGCAATATGCATATTCATTTCTGCAATTTCTTCATGGCTGCGCCCACAGCCTTCACAGTTTGTTCCTTCTTCTGTGCATTTTCCTGTACAGGGACTAAATCTCATTCTTCATCTCCAAAATCAATTGATTAAATACTATGTAGGTCGCTCGGGTACCCTAACGTTTGGATTAAAAGTGGGAAGATTTGCATATTAAATCAAAAGAATCAAAAGAGTCTGAGTCGTTTGATGAATATTACCAAGCACGGTGTTTCAATCGACTCTGAAGTACCCCTTTAATTTTCCTGACCCTAAATATTTGCTGGATTTTAAAGGCTTCCTTCTTTATCTTGTTCACATGTGTGATCTAATATGTAGTAAGCACCGATGAGAACAGCGCTCATACATGTTTTTATCGTATTGTTGTCAGCTATGCTGTGTGCCTGTGCATCGATCCCTAAGGATCACTTTCCACCAACCCCAGGTGAGCCATCCAAATCAATCTATCTGGTCAGCCAAAGCTGGCATGCTGGAATTGTGGTCAAACGGGCGGATATCCCTCCTGGCACCTGGCCCCAGAACAACGATTTTCCGGATGCGGAGTACCTGGAAGTTGGCTGGGGGGACAAGGACTACTACATGACGCCATCGCCTCACCTGGGGATTACTCTCAAAGCCGGCTTATTACCAACAGCGAGCGTCCTGCATATTGTTGGTTTCAGCGGTTCGGTGACGCGTTATTTTCCGCGCAGCGAAGTGATCCGCATTGAACTTTCCGAAGCGGGTTTTCAACAACTTTGCAGCTATCTTGGGAGCAGTTATGCCCTTGATGAGGCCGGCCGTAGCCAGCCTCTAGGCCCGTCCCTGTATGGTGCTGGACAGTTTTATCTGTCGCAGGAAAACTATCATGCCTTTAACACCTGTAATGTCTGGACTGCGAGAGGTTTACGTGAAGCGGGTTGTCCTATTACACCTGCTGCGAATCTCACGATTGATGATCTGATGGACACCGTGGCAAGGTTTGGTACGGTGATTCAGAATGATCCTTCTGACCCAGGAGTCATTAGGTCAGACGCCTTCAAATAAATAATATCAACGCATCTGTTCCATGATTAGGCCTCGCCCGGTATATGCGAACAAAAAAGGACAGATTTATTTGGCGGTTTATACTGAAAACATACATAACCAGCATAACCAGGATCAGGTCTTTCATGGTTTATAAATCAGGCTTATGCACAATGAAAGACCTGACCCCATTCTTTGCACTAATTACCAGCCAATGTGATAGCGACATCGGCCAGTCCTCGGGTAACACGCGCAAGGCTCATGTAATCAAGCTTCTCTGCAGTATCCGTCACCCGGTGGTAATGCGGGTAACGATAAAAGGCTGTGTCAGTAATCATGATCGCCGGGTAGCCGGCCTGCCAGAAAGACGAGTGGTCAGACCAGGCAACACCAGTAATCCACCCAGGTGCTGCGACACCTTCTGAAGGAAAAGCCGACGATGCACGGAATGCTGCCAGGGAGTGTTTGACAAGGCGTCGTGATGACAGATTGCCAACGAAGCCGATGAAGTTCCCGGTATCGGGAAAAAAGTAATTAAATGGGAAAGGATATTTCTGGCTGTCTGCCTCGTCGGTGTAATAGCCTATCGTCTCCAGGGAGAGCATGGCATTGATTTGTTCTCCGCGATCACGCGAACGGGTCGCATATACCTGGCTACCCATCTCATCGCTAAAGTAAAACGGTGCTTCTTCGTTAACAAAGGCCACCAGACGTATTGTGCGTGCATTGGTTTTACCGGTTAGCAAGCGTGCAATCTCGAGCAAGGCTGCGATGCCGGATGCATTGTCGTTGGCACCCGGCGTACCAACAACCGTATCATAATGTGCACCCAGAACAACAATTTCTTTTGGCAATGTATTGCCTGGCAACTCGACTTCAAAATTCTGCACCATTAACTCTCTGCTGTTGAAGGATTGCACAGCTACCTTGTAGCCTAGATCTTTCAGCGTATTGCGTATATACGTGGCTGCTGCAGCAAGTGCTTCCGCGCTCCAGACATTGCGTTCGCCAATCTGCTCCGCCAGCATCTCGACATGACGCTTCAGATTGTCATGGATCTGTTGTTCTTCATTGGTAAGAGGTGGCACCGTTCCACTCCAGGATTTATCGGGCATGAAAGTCATGTACCAGATGCCAGCACCCAGAACTCCCACTACGGCAGCCAGGAGTAGTACAGGAGTTATCCATAGGCCTATTCCCCTGCCAAGTGCTGAGTGATTGGTAGTAATCATGTTGAATTGAGTTTAGCAAGAGTGACAAAAACAAACACAGGGACAGGTCTTTCATGGTTCATTTATCAGGCTTCTGCACAATGAAAGACCTGAACCCCATTCATCTTTTATTAAGTATTGTATCCCCAGAACTCTCCTCACTAACCAATAACTTATAAGCATCAAAAGTAAAAATGGTGGCGGAGGGATTATTCCTAAACCAAATTTCCAATATTGATCATAATTTAATCCCTCCGGCACCTTTTATTTTGGGTGATCATTTAACCGCCATTTGATATCCTTCGCCGATGGATCCTATGTCACAGGCCGGATTTGGTGCCACCCTCTCACAGTCATCTGCAAAATCCAGTCAGCAATGGTCAGCGTTGATCATCGGTGGCTGCGCGGGCATGGCGCCCGATCTGGATGTGCTGATTTCCTCCCAGGAAGATCCGTTGCTTTTCCTCGAATACCATCGCCAGTTCACACATTCTCTGCTGTTCATTCCTGTAGGCGCCCTGATCTGCGCATTTATAGCGTTCGTCATTAGCAGATTTCGCTGGTTCTCTGTCGACCTGAGTTTCCGCCAGATGTATCTGTTCAGCTTCCTGGGTTATGCGACGCATGGCCTGCTCGATGCCTGCACCTCGTACGGTACGCAGCTGTTCTGGCCCTTCAGTGATACAAGAATCGCATGGAATAGCGTATCCATCATCGATCCGTTATTCACTCTGCCCGTTATTGTGCTGATAGCCGCTTCGGCCATCAGGAAGAAGCCCCTGTATGCGCGCATAGCATTTGTGTACGCCGTCATCTTTCTTGCTGCAGGCCTTATACAGAAAATGCGTGCCGAGCAGTCCTTGTACGAACTAGCCGAATCCCGAGGTCACCAGGTTGAACGGATGCAGGTGAAACCCACCTTCGGGAACCGGCATGTCTGGAAATTGATCTATGAGTCTGGCGACCGATACTATGTTGATGCTGTCAGGCTATTGCTTGAGCCGACAATTATTGAAGGTGACTCGATAAGGAAGCTGAATGTCAAACGCGACTTCCCATGGCTGCCGGGAGATAGCCAGCATGCCCGTGATATCAAACGGTTCCGGTGGTTTTCTGATGACTTCGTTGCTGTGCACAAAGACAACCCTTCCGTGATATTTGATGTACGCTATTCGTTTGTGCCCAACCAGATCGACATGATGTGGGGCATCGAACTGGACCCTCATGCAATCAGAATGGGCATGTTAAAACGGCATGTCAAATATCAGATACGCAGCACGCAAGACAAGGACAATAGAGACGCTTTTATAAATATGGTAATGAGGTTTTAAGCCGGTTACTAATCAAGGGGTCTGAGTGAAAAAAGGTGTCGGAGGAATTATTCGCGAATCAAACCTTTGCAATGGTTAAAAATTAATCCCTCCGACACCTTTTTACGCGTCATTCACTGACCCCATTAATTTTCAGAATATATACACCATTCCAAGAACAGCCGTAGCAATACTATCTTCATCGACAATAGGGCTATCGGTGATACCATCTCCTAACTTTTCGTATTTTACTTGCCCTAACAACTGGACATGTCTGGTTGCATTCCACAGGACCGTTAGTGAGACGTTCGTATTTATACTTGAACCGGCCTGGTATTCCGGGCGTCCCGCAGCAACTTCATTGGCTTGCACACCATAAAAATGGTCCACCAGCTTGCTATCCTGGTAGGTAATACCAATAGCAGGAGCAAGTATAAGGGGCTTACTGATTTTATAATTATTACTGACACTTAGAATAAATTCATAACCATCGCTTTCTATAACATCGTACAAAAGCTGTGTCGTAAATGTAAACGTCTCTGTATGCTGTAAAGACAAACCAGCCAGGTAAGTAGGAGTGGTTTCATCAATGCCATCAAGTTCGCCATTTTCGGCAAAAGATGGCTTTACCTCATAGAATCGGGGTGTAGCCAGCGCCTCGAATCTTGTCTTTTCGAGATCCAGAAACTTATAGCCAATATTGAGTCCCTCAACATAAAAGTCTTTATAACTAAACTTAATATATGGCAATGATGTATTTTGTTGATCTACGCCGACAAATGGGCGCTGCGCGACAGAAACCGAGAATCCCAAACCATATTTTGTTTCATCTGCAACAGGTCGAGATAAAGTCGAGGTATCAATTGGCACAGGTGCAGCAGATGCGATCCTGACACTTAGCAAAATCGCGATAACAGGAAAATGAAATAGTTGAAATTTAAATTGGCTATTGATACGCATGGATACCACCCTCTCTCGTTACATGCGGAAGGCAGTATGGATGATCTTTCTAACAGAACCATCACAAAAGTATCATTTATTGATAAAAAACGCTGGAAAAAAAGGGATGTAGCGAATATTTATTAACCAATCTTATTTGTACGCGGCCTGCCCCGTCCCTGCCTGGGAAACTGGACACCAAAACGCTCAGCAATCTGTTCACAGAAGCGACTATCGCTAACAGGCCTGTTATATCGAGAAGCATACTCGATAATATGAACATCCTAAGAAAGGTGCCGGAGGGATTATTCCTTAACCAAATTTATGCATTAACCAAAATTTAATCCCTCCGGCACTTTTTATCCTGAGAGACTTACTATTTGACACGGATTGGAAAGGAGTGTTGAATTCCACCTGCTTCATCCTGAATAAGGAGTAACTCTTGCAGTCAAACTATACTAACAATTTCAGGCCGAATGTAAAATTTCCCACCTTCGAGTACTTTGCATTATTTGCACCGATCCTGCTATTGCTGATTATCGTCGGGTTCTCTATCGTTTATTACCGTTCTGAGTCACAGATCAGGGCAATGATCGATGAGGACAGCATCAGGCTGCACCACATCAGTGGATTCATCGGTGCTTACATGTCCTCCGCTTTCAATCATCTGCAATCGATATACAACGAGACAGAAACACAAAACGCGATAAACTCCAATAATCCAGTAACTTTGAAGTCGCTGGAGAAATCACTCCTGAATCTGGCCCAGCGTAACCCCGTTTATGATCAGGTTCGCTGGATTGATGAAGCAGGCCGCGAAAAAATACGAATTTCCCGCGGGAAAGACGGGCCTTATATTGAACCCAGGCAGAATCTTCAGGATAAAAGCCAGCGTTACTACTTTCAAGCAGCAAGCTTGCTTCCCGCGGGCGAGTTGTATGCATCAAAAATCGACTTGAATATTGAACACGGAGAACCTGAACGCCCGTTTAAGCCCATGTTGCGGATTGCTACACCCGTGGCTGATACCCAGGGAAACCGCAGAGGCGTCATCATTATCAACATTTTGATGAACCCGGTTTTCGAAATAGTCCAGTATCTTGAAAAAGCAGGCAAGACGGGTAATTACTTACTCCTGAATCAAAACGGAGATTTGTTACATGGTGCCATAGAGCTATCAACAGTGAAGGAAACTGATAAGACAGTATCCAGCTTACCGGCATCCTACCCCATTGTATGGAAAAGTATCTCTGCATCTGAAACAGGCCACCTCGATCTCAGTTATGGCATGTGGACCTGGAATAGAATCTCCTCCTTCGATAACCTGATCGGTTTTAAACCGAACAAAGCTGAAGGCAAATCCGGCGTAGACAAGCATATAGAAGGTGAATTCTCACTTATTTTCGTTGTTCAGCGACCGTTGAGCTTTTTGCTGGATATGCGCAGCAGTATCCGTGCATCCACTTTCGCCGGTGTCTTTGTTGCGATCGTTGTTTACGGCATTTCTCTATATTTATATTTGAGAGGAAATTTCAGGGCGCAAACTGCAGAACTGGAAGCCAGTTTCGCAAGGGGCCATGCAGCAAATATGACCCGCCTGAAAGAACAGGAAGAACGGTTCCATCGCCTGGTTGAATCCAGTGGAGTCGGTCAGCTGGTTATAGACAGCGAAGGTAAAATAGAAATCAGCAACGCAACCGTCGAGCAGATGCTGGGTTATAACAAGAGTGACCTGGCCGGTTCAAAAGTTGAAAAATTATTGCCTGTTGACAAGCAACAGGGACATTCAGACTTACGTCAGGGATTTATGCAAAATCCTCAAGCTCGGAAAATGGGTGAAGGACGGGAACTCGAGGCCCTCAGGAGAGACGGTACAACCATACCCGTGGAAATAGGTCTGAATCCTTACACCGACCAGGGGCGCATGCTGGTGCTTGTTAATGTCATAGATTTGAGTAAGCGTTAAATGGATATCGGGTTCAGAGATCCTGATAATCGATTTTCAATAAAGTCGAAAAAAGGGGCCGCTTTATTTAATAAGAAAGGCGGTAAGAAAGAAAGGTGCCGGATGGATTATTCCTTAACCAAATTTATGCATTGATCAAAATTTAATCCCTCCGGCACCTTTTATTTGGCACCTTTTATTTATTTAATTCCTTTTATTGTTATCCCTCGACTGCTGAAAGCTTGCCGTTACGTATCTGCTGCATAAAGGCTTCATAGTCTTTTTCACTTTGATCTGCATAGCTGCCAGCAAAATTGACCAGGGCTTCATCAAAATCATCACCAGAACCCAGGTAGCCGGTAATCGCCAACGGATCACCGGAACGCGCGTGTGCACGCGCCAGAGTCCAGCCGCACAAACGTGCCAGGTACTTCAGGTCCTCGACGTTGATGTTGTCAACATCGACTGAGCCTTTCCAGTCACGTAGCTGGCGCCAATAGAAATCATGGCCCACCGATTCGTTTTCATTCCAGCCAAGAAAGATGTCACTCACTGTCTGCATTAAGCGTTGGCCCTCGACTACGCGCTGACCCTGATTCCGATAAGGGCTGTTTTTGAGATACTGCTCCAGCACAGACCGGTTGGACTGCTTGATCTGCAGGAACAGGGGATCGTTGTGGTCTCGGCCTTCGAGTAACAGGATCAGGCAGCGGGTGCCAACACTGCCGACGCCGACAACTTTCAAGGCGATATCTACCGGGCGGAAACGATCAAGCAGGCACTTGAGGTCATCTGCGACACTGTGCCGGTAAGCATCGAATGCGTTTTCGACCAGGGCCTTCAAACGGCTTCTGCTTACATGATCACGCAATTCCCGCAACGGCACCAGGCGCGGCGGCTCGTGCTTGATGCGGTACTGACTATCGACTTTTTCGGCGTGTTTATCCAGCGCATGTCGGCTGTCTTTGCCCTGGGCCTCGTTAGTGATTGCCTTGGCCTCGTTCTTCCTGCCTTCCTTGTCCGCTGTCTCGTGGAATTCATCCTTATCGAGCATGGCATACCAGGTGTCAGTTGTGCGCATGCCTGCAAAATCAGCCATCGCCTGGCGGTATGTCTTGACCATGCGCTGAGTAGCCTTGCGGCCATCCTTGTTGTTGATGTCGTTATGTCGCGCGGCAATGATAAAACTGGTGGCAAGACGCTTGATGTCCCATTCCCATGGGCCGGCCAGGGTTTCATCGAAGTCATTGATGTCGAACACCAGCTGGCGTTCCGGTGAAGCATAGAGTCCGAAATTGGCCAGGTGTGCATCGCCGCAGAGCTGAACTTCCAGTCCGCTAACAAGCGTGCCGGCAAGATCCGAGGCCATGATGCGCGCGCTGCCGCGAAAAAAGGCAAAAGGGGAAGTACTCATTCGCCAGCGCCGCACCGGGATCAACCATTCAAGCCGACCCTCATTCTGTTCCTCAATCAGTTTGACAGGGTCGGGCCGGTCTGGCGCAGGCGACCAGTCACCGTGGCTGTCATGTGGTATTTGTATACGAAGAGAATTGCCGTATTCGACGCGTTGGCTGGTAGTTTGATAGCTATCTGTAGTCATGATTACCGCATCAGCCAGTAAGTCAATCTCGTGGGTATAGAAAGAGTAAACGACCTGATATCCGAAAATCAACCGCTTTTACCCAACCAGTTGTAGCCAGTCACTCGACCCCAATGGTGGCAGCGACCCCGTATATTTTTGGATTTAGATTGTTTTTATTTGACTAAGGATTATTGTATCAGAAACAACAAATGCTAATGCTTCTCGTTTGTCACCGACCCCTTTTATGTTTTAATTTCGACCCTGCCCCTACTGTGTATTTATTCCCCTGAAACATGTAATGCTTTGTCTAGAACAATCTTGAAGCGATCAAAATTTTCAATCTGAGGTAAATGACCCAAGTCTGTTAATTCATAAAGTTCGGCATCATGTATAAGTCTGGCTGCCGATTTACCTAAGCGGTCGTAACGACCAAGTTCATAATCAACACCTGGCTTTTTCCAGTTTCGCCCCGGGCCTGTACGATCACGAGTACCAATAATCAGCCTGACAGGAACAGACAAATCATTAAACTCTGTAATAACAGGTTGGGTAAATATCATATCGTAAGTCTGCGCATTGACCCAGGCAATAAGCTCTTTATCCGGCCCTTGGATCTGCCCAATCATAAAGTGAGTCAGTGCATCATATTGCTTGTTCCACTGGCCAGCATAATAATTTTTTTGTTGATAACGTTTAATTCCATCTGGCGTCTTGGCTAACTCCTTTTTATAAAAGAAGTCAGTATCCTTGTATTCTACGTATTGTAGATAATTTTCCAGGCCAATAGGATTAACCAGAATCAGCTTTTGAGTTATTTGTGGATACATTAACGCAAAACGACTGGCTAGCATTCCTCCCATCGAATGGCCTATGACAACGGACTTTTTAATATTCAGGGATGTCATTAAGTTCCGGGTATGATGCGCCAAAACCGAAAAAGAATATTGATAGTTTGCAGGCTTGGATGACTTACCAAAACCTATTTGGTCAGGAATGAGTACGCCGTAGCCTTTTTCATTTAAATAGCGAGCCGTGGGTACCCAATAGTGGGCATTAAAATTTTTTCCATGCAGTAAAGTGATAACCGGCATATCAGGCTTACCTTCAAGATAGATGTAGGCCATCTTCAAAACCTGACGTTGTGAATTAATGGGAAAATAGTTCACTTCAAAACCATATTCATAACCACTAAGCAGTGCGTCATAAACAAGCCCTGAGTTGTTTTCCGTCTTTTGTGCAAGAACCGACTGAGGCACTAAAATAATAAATAAAAGACTAAATAAGCTAAGTTTTGACATATCATCTCCTTAGTAAACCTGACGCTTATTGCGAAAAGGGGACAGTTGCGAAAAGGGGACAGATTTGTTTTTCGTCAGCGTTCGGCCTTGCCTGGTCGACCTTGGCCCCGAAACTCAACCCTACGACCCACGATTCTTTCTACCTCATCTATGAATCTGCTGTTACCGGTCAGTTGACCTCGCTGCACTGCCTGCCGGATCAGAATTGTTTCCTTTTCCGGCACCCCTTTGAATACAAATCGCCGGTATTGCTGGCGCCTCTCCGGGTCTGTCTCACCCAATCCAAGGTAGCAGGGATCATAATCTATCCAGTTATCGCCATCGACACCCACCCGTTGGCGATAACTCGACCACAAGTAACTGTTAGGATCGCTTACCATGGCCGCACGAACCGGATTGAGCTCAATATATCTGATGCAAGCCAACAGGTACAGATCGGTCTGTACCGGACTGGATTTATACCGACTTTCCCACAGTGTGCCGGATCGCCCTTCCAGCTTGTTACGATATCGCGTCGCGCGAGCTGCGAGGGTCTTCATCATCTGCCCTAGACCCGTTATAGCTTCACCGGGATCCAGGAGAAGATGCACGTGGTTTGTCATCAGACAATATGCATAAACTTGAATGCCGTAAACTGCTTTAAGCTCTCGTACATCGTCTATATACCGTCTGAAATCCGTATCGTCCGCGAATACCACCTGACGGTTATGACCACGCTGTACAACGTGATGAGGATAATTTGGAAGTATGACTCGCCCCATCCTTGGCACCATAGACCCTCCGTGGTCTTATATTCGAAGTCACTTTAGCGCATCATTGCAGGGAAATAAATCTGCCCCCTTTTTTCCATGAATCACTGCCATGTTCTCCTGGTATAAGCGTTGGCGGCGCAGCCGTTATCTGCGAGATAGCCTTGTTTCCGCAGCCGACTTCGCGCAAGCGCTTGGACGCGTACACGCCTGTCACGGCCTGGACGTCACAGAACGGGATCGCCTGCGCAAACTGGTAACACTGTTCCTGCACGAGAAGGTGTTCGACGCAGTGGGTCACGCCGGGGTGGAAGAGCAGGACCGGCTGCTCATTACCGTCAACGCCTGCCTGCCGGTCCTGAATCTCGGCATCGATGCCTATGACGGCTGGACCACGGTGATCGTGTACCCGGATGAGTTCCTCGCTCCGTACGAGGAAGAGGATGAGGCAGGTGTCGTACACAGCGGGCGCGATTTGCGCGCCGGGGAAGCCTGGGAGCGCGGTCCCCTGGTCATCTCGCTAAGGGATGTGCACGCACGGCCCGAATGGGAAGGCTACAACGTCGTGATCCACGAATGTGCACACAAGCTGGATATGCGCACCGGTGCGCCGGACGGCCTGCCACCGCTGCACCGAGGCATGTCGCGCACCGACTGGACGGATACCTTAACGCAGGCCTACGAAGATTTGCACGCCCACATCGCGCGCGACGAAGAAACGCCGCTCGATGAATACGCAGCCGAATCGCCCGCCGAGTGCTTTGCGGTGTTCAGTGAGTACTTCTTCGAAGCGCCGCAACGCCTGCGTTCCGTGTATCCTGAGGTGTACGACCAGCTGATGCTGTACTATCGGCAAGACCCGGCAGCACGCCTGGAGCAACATCACAATCCGCCAATTAAATAAATCTGTCCCCTTTTTTCCTTGTACAATCCGCCAATTAAATAAATCTGTCCCCTTTATTCCTTGTACAGCAATGAACAGCTCTCAGGTAAGTGAATTTGAATAAAATTATCCTCGCCTTGCTGACTGCCGGCTTTATTGTCATATCTCCTGACACTTTAATAGCTGAAACGAACAACAGCCCATACCTGGGCATCCAGTACGCCTTAGGTGACGTTGGCGTGAGCGACCTGTCCGAGAGCTTCAGTCCAACGACGCTGATTGGGCGAGTCGGCCGGTATTTTAATGATCATTACGCCATCGAGGGCAGGTTTGCATTTCCAGTGCGGGACGATCAAAAAACGACAGCCGGCGGCGATGTGTCTGTCGGGCTGTTCGGTCTAGTGGGCGCCTACGGTGCGGCTCATCTCAATCTGGGGAAGCGGTTCTCCTTTTACGGTATCGCGGGGCTGAGTCTGGTGAAGGGCGAAATCGAATCAGCCTTCATGAAAAAATCTGGCAGTGAATTACAACTGTCTTATGGGATTGGTGCTGATATCGGCCTTGGCAGCAGCATACTGAACATCGAATACTTTTCGTATTCAGATGATTCGAATTTCGATTTTGACGCCCTCGGCCTGGGCATCAAAATCGTATTCTGAGAAAAGAGAAAATACGTTGTGTAATCATAATGCTCCGCTTTCCTCCATAAACTGCGCCGGTAATTACAGTACAGGTGGCAAACCAGGTTCGAATAAAAGGGGACAGATTTATTTTACGAGCGTGAAGGTGGTAGATAAATAAATCTGTCCCCTTTTATTGCTATTTTTGTTCGAACTCCGTAATTAATGCTGATTCGCAATTTGTGAGCTTCGATTAAATCATTGCGCGATATTTCAATATAAGGCCAATTATTTCGTGATCACTTGTAGCTGAAGTTAGGGATTCGTTCATTGATGTTCTTTGCGGTAAATGAATATTAAACTTACTACGCAGGATATCTTCAACTTGCTCATCTGAGTTAGGATCAACATCTCTCCCTGCATAAATACATATCCGCTTATGAACAAATTCCTTACTATCCATTTATCTTTTATCCTTCATGCTT